>JANMSG010000894.1:0-4254 GCA_031389065.1 Acidobacteriota bacterium
GGCGGATCCGACTTCTCTGATGAGAAAAGGAACGACCTGGTCATATAACTTCGACCACACTTTCCAGTACGAAACCGAGGCACCGGCAAAAACGGATGCCATTACGATAAGCTTTGAAACACAAGGTGAAGAAGAAGTGAAAGTGCCGGCTGGGACTTTCAAAGCGCTAAGAGTAGTGAGAAAAATTAGAGATGTTTTTGTCAATGATTACTTTGTCGCAGGTTTAGGTTTAGTGAAAAGAGCCAATAAAGACGGTACAACCTGGGAGTTAAAAGAATACAGCGGACTTCAACCCGTTACCAAATGACGAGTGACAAGTTTACGTTTCCTGCTTTGGAAGGAATAAAATAGAAAGCCCAAAAATATTTCCTTGTATGGTCGGTCGTCTCTGAACACTGGTAAGTGAAAATCCTTTACCTTTCAAGAAGGGGCGAACACCACAGGATCGCCCCTACAAGGCGGCTAAGGGTTTCGCCAGAAAAAGATTTTCCAAGCAACGGTAGAAACCAATAATTATGAAGATGACAATGATTAATCCTGAATCGCTTGGGCCTCCCAAAGGTTACAGCAACGGAGTTTTAGTCGAAGGTGGCTCGTTTTTATTCGTCGCCGGTCAGATCGGTTGGGATCATTCGCAACGCTCCATTAGCGATGAGTTTGTCGAACAATTCGCTCAAGCGCTCGAAAATGTCATCGCAGTTGTGCGCGAAGCAGGGGGCAGTGCGACAAACATCGCAAGGCTTTTGATTTTTGTCACAGATAAAAGAGAGTACACTTCAAGCTTAAAGCAAGTGGGCGTGGTCTATCGTCAAATCATGGGGAACCATTATCCGGCTATGGCGCTGCTTGAAATCAATAGCCTGGTCGAAGATCTCGCAAAGGTCGAGATTGAAGCAATAGCGATTATTTGAAAACGTGCGGGCAGGTTTCGAACCTGCCTTTTTCGTTATGCGAATAAAATATGACCGATTCATCTAACCAACCGAATCCGAAAAGTTTTCTGTATGAAGAGCGCGGCGCAATTGCTGTGATAACCTTCAACAGACCTGAGCGGCTCAACTCGCTGACCTTTGAAATTTATCGTGAACTGACGGACATATTTGTCGCGCTCGAACACCGCAAAGAAGTTCGCGTGGTGGTGATCACAGGCAGCGGACGCGGCTTTTGTTCAGGCGGCGATGTCAACGACATCATAGGCGAATTGTTCAGCCGCGACATTGCGGGGTTGCTTGAATTCACGCGAATGACATGCGCTTTGATTCACAACATCCGCGCTTTGCATAAACCTGTGATTGCATCGCTCAACGGCACAGTCGCCGGCGCAGGGGCGGTCATCGCGCTTGCCTCCGATTTGCGCATCGCTGCCGATACGGCAAAGATAGCTTTCTTATTCACGAAAGTAGGGCTAGCCGGTGCAGATATGGGCGCGGCTTACTTATTACCCAAAGTCGTAGGCCTCGGCAAAGCAACGGAGATGCTTTACACAGGGGATTTCATTAGCGCCAGTGAAGCGTTACACTTTGGCTTGTACAATAAAGTGGTTGCAATAAATGAGCTTGAGAACGAAACGATGGCGATGGCACAGCGTCTTGCGGCGGGTCCGGGGTTTGCGTTAGGGGTTACAAAAACGGCACTCAATCGAGAGATGCACATGAGCTTGGAACAGGCTCTGGAAGCCGAAGCGGAGGCACAAGCGATTTGTATGCTTAATCCGGATTTCAAAGAGGCGTATCAATCTTTCGTTGAAAAACGTCCGGCTAATTTTAATCAATCATAAGCTTTTCTCAGGAGTAATATTTTATGTCGAGTCCAAAAATCATCGAAACCAAAGAAGAGATGACCCCCGAATATCGCGCAATGGTCAAGCAGTTGCTCGAAAGTCAGGGCTATCGTGAAGTGATGGCTGCCAATATGTTCGGTCACGCCATGAAGTACATTCCTACACTCAATCATAAACAATTGGTTGCTCATCAGATTGAAGAAGAGTTAGAGCATTTTGAAGTAGTAGCGAAGTTGTACGAACAGGTGACAGGCGATGATTTGCTGAAAGCAATTCAAGACAAATTAGAGCGTGTGCCATTTTCAGAAAGCTGGACTGAACTTGCAATGGCGCAGTTTCTCTACGACCGTGCTGGCGAATTCCATCTGCGCGAGTACAAGACTTGCAGCTATGCACCATATTCGAGAATCGTGACCAAGATTTTGGAAGAAGAGGAAGGACACGAAGGCTTCGGCGAAAAAGTAGTTCTCGAATTATCGAAAGACCCGCAAAACCTCGCATCTTTGCAAGGGCTGTTTGAAAAATGGTTGACCGTTGCGCTTCTGTCTTTCGGAAGACCCGGCACCGAAGGCAACAGCTTTGCGATTGCGGCAGGCTTGAAAACACGCGACTCCGGAGAAGTGATGCAAGATTTTATCAACGACATTAAGCCGACGATGGTAACTTGCGGCTTGCGCTTTCCGGAGCGCGAAAAGATTGGCATAGAGATGCCCGACGATATTGATTTGAGCTTCCCTACATAAAGACCAGCTTGAGGTAAAAATATGGACTCAAAATTTTTGCGAGCCAATGAGCTTGGCATTCGCCTTGAGATTGTCGGCGGTTTGCCTATCTGGGAGCCTCAGCCGATTTACAAGCATCAGAAAGCGATAGATCGCATACGCGCCACAATTGAGAAAATCCAAACATTGCCTGATGGCAGAATTAATGATTGTGGGTGTATTCATACTTCTGATGTCTATATCAATTTCCCTGACGGGTCATTGAAACGACCTGATATCTCTATTTTTTGCAAGGAACCGGAAGAAGAGGATGAGGCGATTACGCTGGTTCCCGAAGCTGTTATTGAAATTGTGAGCAAAGGTTATGAAGCGAAAGACCTTGAAATTGGACCTCATTTCTATTTATCACAAGGAGTCAAAGACATCTTAGTATTTGATCCATACACGCTTTTGGTTTTACACGTTCGCAAAGATGCAGTGACGCGCTCAGTATCGCCAGTTGAAATTATCCTTGAATGTGGTTGCAAATGTGTTGTTTGATCTAACAATAAGAAGAGATTGTGAAATCGAAAATGTCAGCAGAAATTCCAATCAGCTATGATACAAGCCCAAAAACCAAATTCGGTGGCAAGCGTTTGATACTTGTGATTATCGCCTGTGTTGTCGTTCCCCCCGCGTTTTTAATCATATTCGTAATGTTTGTGGCTCAACCAGTAAGAAATGAAGGAATGGGAATGGCTCCAACCATAAATAATGGAGACCGAATCTTCTTTAGCAAAAGAATCGGTAAGTTAAATCGGGGCGACATAATTGTTTTTCATTTTCCCTTAGATACTCAATTGAGTTTTGTTAAACGAGTTGTCGGATTGCCGGGAGAAACCATCCGTATAGACGAGAAAGGTAATTTATTAATTAACGGCAATCAGGTAGAAGAACCTTACCTGTCGCCCGCTCATTATCGTCATCCGCGAAGAATAGAAGAACTAATAATAAAGCCCGAACATTACTTTGTTATGGGAGATAATCGCGATGCCTCAAATGATAGTCGTAGTTGGGGACAAGTTCCAAAACCTCTTATTTATGGTGAATATATTGGGCGTTACTGGCCTTTGAACTAAAGATGAAACTCTTTGAGCCGATACAAATCAATTCTATGCAACTCGATAATCGTATCGTCCTCACGGCGATGGTGACGCGGTTATCAGGCGAAGATGGCTTCGTCAATCAAGATATACACGACCGCTATATCAGATTTGCGCAAGGCGAACCGGGACTGATTGTTGTCGAAGCAATGGCGGTTCATGGCGCGAAATCGGGTCCGCTCCTGAGATTGTCAGCCGACGAATTCATACCAAAATTGCGCGACCTGGCAAGAGAGGTTCACAACAGCAGCCCTTCAAAAATCCTTCCACAGATTATTCACTTTTTGAAAATCGCGCGCTCGGGTTGGCGACAAAAAATCAATACGCTTGCAAAAGAAGAGATATCATCAATCGTTGAAAATTACGGCGCGGCAGCCGCGCGCGCGCGCGAAGCGGAATTCGACGGCGTAGAACTTCACATGGCTCACGCCTACACGCTTTCGACCTTTCTTTCCCGCATGAACAAACGCCCGGATGAATACGGCAAGACGCTCGAAAATCGTATGCGCTTGACGAGTGAAGTCATACGGCGAGTGCGCCAACAAGTTGGTAAAGATTTTCCCATAGGCGTTCGGTTCGATGGCGAAGAGTGTATAAAAAATGGATACAC
>JANMSG010000741.1:0-19008 GCA_031389065.1 Acidobacteriota bacterium
CGGTTCAGGCGCGAAGCAGAAGACAAGCTGTAGCTGATATGCGGGTCAGTCTTCGAGCAAAGCAAACAGCGGACCCACATATTCATCATTGCACATGATCATGGCGCGAATCATCGGCTCTTCAAGCTTTTCAATCCGCACAGGATCAGGCAGACGTGAAGGGCTGTCTACTTCAAGCACTTCGCCCGCCGTGGTAGTAACGCGGTAACGCACGTTCGGCGCGGTGGTGATTAACTCAAGATCGAATTCGCGTTCGAGCCGCTCCTGCACAATCTCCATGTGCAAAAGTCCTAAAAAGCCGCAGCGGAAACCGAAGCCTAAGGCCGCAGATGATTCAGGCTCATAAAAGAAAGACGAATCGTTGAGTCTGAGTTTATCAAGCGCATCGCGCAGTTCTTCGTACTTGTTGGATTCAATCGGATAAAGCCCCGAAAAGACCATAGGCTTGATGCGTTTGAATCCTGGAAAAGGCGTGATGGCAGGGCGCGCCGTTTCGGTTACGGTGTCGCCGATTTCTACATCGGCGACGGTTTTGATTGCCCCTGTAAAAAATCCGACTTCGCCGGCGCTGAGTTGATTTATCTCGCGCGGTTTCGGTGTCAGAACGCCGAGCGCATCGATTAAAAAATCTTTACCTGTGTTCATCAGACGAACGCGCATACCGGTTCGCATCACGCCGTCAATGACGCGCATCAAGACGACTACGCCGCGATAACTGTCAAACCAGGAATCGAAAATCAAGGCTTTGAGCGGGGCGTTTATATCGCCTGTTGGATGCGGCACTTCGCGCACAATGGCTTCCAGCACATCTTCGATGCCTAAACCCATTTTGGCTGAAATCAGCAAGGCGTTTTCGGTTTCAAGCCCTATGGTGTTTTCGATCTCTTCGCGTACGCGGTCGGGTTCAGCGCCCGGCAGATCAATCTTGTTGATCACCGGAATGAGATGGAGTTTGTGGTCGAGCGCCAGATAGGTGTTCGCCAGGGTTTGCGCTTCGACGCCTTGCGAAGCGTCAACGACCAGTAGCGCGCCTTCGCAGGCAGACATAGAGCGCGAGACTTCGTAAGAGAAATCAACGTGACCGGGTGTGTCTATGAGGTTGAGTAAATAGTCTTTGCCGTCTTTTGCTTTGTAGTTGAGACGGACGGCATGCGCTTTGATGGTGATGCCACGCTCGCGTTCGAGATCCATAGCATCGAGGACTTGCTCGCTCATTTCGCGTTGCGTAAGCGCGCCCGTCGCTTCGAGAAGACGGTCAGCCAGCGTACTTTTGCCGTGATCAATGTGAGCAATGATTGAAAAATTTCTTATGTGTGATAATTCTGACATTTCAATTAACTTCTAACCTGGCAAATATTATTCGCCCCAAGTTGTCCATCCTTTTTTCTTCCAATTCCAGGGGGCAGGCTTTTCAGTGGTAATAATTTTAGGTATAAACCCGTCACGACATCTTTTTGTTTGTAGGGTTGTATTTAGATCAGTACCTTTTGGCATAAGCCAAAATTCTACTCGTTTATTTAATGCAGCATCGTTTTCTGCAAAGGGACAGGTGTCACTGAAGTTGCGTGTAACAATGCGAGATGCGTCTATTCCTTTCTCTTCTAAATAACGGCGATCAAAGTTTACGCGAGTTATTGAAATGCCCACCCGTTCTTTTGCGTCACGGTGACCATCAAACACAACTATTAAGTTTTTATCTTGCATCATCCTGAGTGCTAAATCATCTAAACAGGCTGCGTGCTCTTCTTGGACTCTAGGAGAATTCAAGGGGAAAAAAAGAGGTCCACATGGAGGACACGAAATGACTTCCGGAAATCCGATGTGTTGCGCTGAGGCATCAGAAATCAGGAAACCCAGGGCAGCAAAAAATAATATAGATTTGAGAAATTTGTCTTTCACCGCTGTGTTCCAAAATCCCTAGAAAACTAAAGGCTTAGTATAGCAGTACAAAGACGAGAGGAGTAGCCAAACGATTCAACCGCATAAATCGTTTGGCTTGAGTTAATAATCACCTGGCGTAATCGCGGCCAAGAAGCGCTGCGCCGATCATTCCTGCCGAGGGTCCCAGTTGCGCGATGACGATTTCGCAACCGGCAAACGATGGCGGGAAGGCGCGGCGGCGCGTTTCCTTAATCGTCGGCTTCAAAATCAAATCGCCCGCCGCCATCACGCCGCCGCCCATCACGACCATCTCGACATTCAATAAATTAACTACGGCAGCAATGGCTATGCCTAAAAACATGCCCGTGCGTTCCATCATCAACTGCGACATCTCGTCGCCGCTTTGCGCAGCGCGGGCGATGTCTTCGGCGGTCAGTTCGCGGTCTCGCGGAATCGCCAGCAAAGAAAGCGAGCTGGTTCGGTCGCGATACAGACGCTCTCTGGTTCTGCGTACGATGTTGGGTCCAGAGGCGATGGTTTCAATACAACCAATATTTCCACAACTGCATTCAATGCCTTCCGGGTCAATCGTCATATGCCCGAATTCGCCCGCAAAACCCCTTGCGCCGCGATAGATGTGCCCGTTCATAATCAAACCCGCGCCGATGCCTGTGCCGAGCGTGACGAAAAAAACGTCACGTTTGCCGCGCGCCGCGCCCACCTGCAGTTCCGCATAGGCTGCAGCGTTGGCGTCGTTGTCAATGGCTGTGGGCAAGCCTGTCTCGCGTGACAAGGTTGCGGGAATATCCACTTCCGAAAGATTCGGCAAGTTGGGCATCACCTCTATGCGATTGGTTTTAACGTTGACCAGACCCGGAACACCCAGACCAATGGAAGCGGCACCCTCACCGGCTTTTTCTTTCAAATCTTTGGCAACTGCGATGATCTGCGCTAAGAGTTGGTCTGCGTCCTGCTGCTCGGTTTCGACGCGCATTTCGTGAATGATTTCGCCTATGGAATTGACGAGCGCGGCTTTAATGGTCGTTCCGCCAAGGTCTATGCCGATAAAAATTTTGTCGTTGTCGTGGCTGGTTGTCATAAAAGCAGTCCTTATAAAACGGCGATGTCGGGTTTCTTAGGTGAGGCATCGGCGGCTGGGTAAAAGAAAGATGGTCCAGGTTTTCTCAAGTAACGATCTGACATCCTTTGCCCGACGCTCACTTTGCCCGACAGAGTTGTTCAGAGTGAATCAAAACGTCGGAGATTTCAGCATAACAAAGGCAGAAAAGGGATGTCAATTTTCGGCTTGGTACGCTACAATCCACAAGCTAAATTCGGGCTTGAGTTTCTCCGGTTGCTGGGTTCCGCTCATTGCGAGCCAACATATCTGAAATAATTTGCGAATTAGAAACTACTGAATGGAAGAGATAATCAGACGATACGGATTGTGGGCGGTTTTTTTCGGTACCATGATTGAAGGCGATTTGACGCTCTTGCTCGCCGGCGTGCTGGCGCGCGCCGGGCTTTTCTCTTTTGAAGAAGCGTTCGCCGTAGGCACCGCCGGTGGCTTCGTAGGCGATTGCATCACCTACTGGATCGGCTCGCGGTTTCGCGACAAAGCGTACAAGCTGAGGTTTTTTCTCAAAGCCAAACCGCGCATCGAAAAGTTGATGCGGAAATTTGGCATCCTTTCGGTCTTTATCGTGAAATTCGCTTATGGACTGAGAACCGCAAGCGCGCTATTTTGGGGATTGGCGCATTTTGGCAAAACGAAATTTTTACTTCTGACCCTAGCCAGTTGCATCACCTGGGTCGGCATTCTTGTTGGTCTCGGATTCACTTTTGCAACCGGCGTTGAAAAACTCATAGGCGATTTGAAACGCGTACAGATCATTCTGCTCGTGGTTGTGGTCATCGTCTTGATTGTTTATTTCATCGGTCGTTTCGAGCGCAAGGTCATCGAAGAAGGCAACGGGGAAGACAACAAAGAGGATAACGAGGAATGAAAATGCGCTTCCTCGAAACCCGGCAAAGTGCAGATTCGTTTTATCCTTCGCCAGCGGATTCACGATCCAGCTTTTCTACACTATACTCATAGGGCAATCCGGCAGCGCCAGCGCTTCGTAAAGGTGATAGGACGTAATCAAAAGGTAGAAGCCGCAATGCTCGACGAAATCATCTCTCACTACAAAATCTTAAAGAAACTCGGCGCAGGCGGGATGGGCGAAGTCTATCTTGCCCAGGACACACGCTTGTTTCGTCAGGTGGCGCTGAAATTTTTGCCCGCCTCTTATCAATATGACCCAAACCGTCGCGCCAGATTTTTGAAAGAAGCCCGCGCCGCTTCTGCTTTGCGTTCACCAAATAGCGCCGCCATCCATGACATAGGCGAACACGAAGGACTGAGCTTTATCGTGATGGAATATGTCGAAGGCGAATTGCTTTCACGTAGAATTGCCAGAGGCGCTATGGAAATTCACCAGGCGATTGACGTAGCAGCGCAAGTCGCTGAAGCCCTTGATGAAGCGCATTCGCTGGGCATCACCCACCGCGACATTAAAAGTTTAAACATCATCGTCACGGCGCGCGGACTGGTGAAACTGCTTGATTTCGGACTCGCACAAATCACCAATCAAATGCAGTTGGACACGGCGCGTTATCAAACCAACCAGCTTAATCAAGAAGTGGACACCGGCGAAGTCAACAACGATACGAAGTTGACCATAGCGCTTGACGAAAGCGCCAACGCGACAACAATTTTTGAAGCGAGCCCAGTTGCGATTGTTGCGTTTGAAGAAAGCAGGAGTTCAACAATCGCCTTTGATGAAAACAACGGGCGAACGGTTGTGCTGGATGAATACAATGGCTTGACGACCGTCTTGCAGGAAGATTCCAACTCCGGCGTAATCCTCAATCAAAATGAGGGCTCCTCCAGTTCCAAGGTGCAAAACGCCGATTCATCAAGCCCTCACATTCAAGAGTCGAGCGGCACTGAGAGTCAGGCGACAACCATAGGGCAGGTGATGGGAACCGTGCCCTATATGTCGCCCGAACAAGCGCTGGGTCTTAAGCTGGATCATCGAACAGACATCTTCAGTCTGGGCGTCGTGATGTACGAAATGCTCACCGGCAAACGCCCCTTTGTGGCAGATACACAGGAGCAGTTGATTCAACAGATCGTGCATCAAGAAGCACTCCCCATTTCGCATTTCAACGGCAAAGTTTCGTCCCAGCTGGAACGCATCACGCGCCAATGTATGGAGAAAGACCGAACGCTTCGTTACTCGTCGGCGCGTGAATTAATCAATGAGTTGCGGCAACTGCAAAAAGAGAATGAGACAACTACGCTTGCCGCAACTTCTTTGTCGCAGCACACGCAAGCCGTGAAAAAGTCGCGCGCGCGCCGCCAGATTGATTCGCTCGCCATCTTGCCATTTGAAAATATGAGTGCCGATTCCGACGCCGAATACTTGAGCGATGGCATCACCGAAAGCATCATCAATGCGCTGTCGCAATTGCCGAAACTTCGTGTGATGGCGCGCAGCACGGTTTTTCGTTACAAAGGCAAAGACATGGCGCCGCAAGATGTGGCAAACGAATTAGAGGTTCGCGCCGTACTGACAGGGCGTGTGCTGCAACGCGGCGACACCCTGGTGATCAAAACGGAATTAGTTGACGCAACGGACGGTTCGCAACTCTGGGGCGAACAATTCAATCGCAAGATGGCCGACATCTTTGCCGTCGAAGAAGAAATTTCGAAAGAAATTTCAGAGAAGTTGCGTCTGAAATTGAGCGGCGAACAGAAGCAGCGTTTGACCAAACGTTACACCGAAAACACCGATGCGTATCAAGAGTATTTAAAAGGCCGGTATCATTGGAACAAGCGAACCCGCGAGGGTTTGCTCAAAGGCATAGAGCAATTCAACAAGGCGATAGAGATTGACCCGAACTACGCGCTTGCTTATGCGGGGCTCGCCGATTCTTACAACCTCATCGCCAGCTACAGTTCTTCGCCTCCCTCGGAAGCGTTTCCGAAAGCGCGTTCTGCCGCCAGCCGCGCTTTATCTTTGGACAACGCGCTTGCCGAAGCGCACACTTCTTTAGCGTTTGTTTTGCTCGGTTATGATTGGGCTTTTGCTGAAGCCGAAGAGGAGTTCAAAGTGGCGCTCGCGCTCAATCCCGGTTATGCGACGGCGCATCTCTGGTATTCGCTCTTTCTGGTTGCCCACGGGCGACACCAGGAAGCTCTTGAAGAGATGGAAAAAGCTTTGCAGCTTGACCCTCTATCCTTGCCGATCAACGCCAATCTCGGATGGCTTTTGTATCTCGGTCGCAGGTATGATGACGCGATCAGACAGCTCAAAAAGACTTTGGAGATGGAACCCAATTTCCTTTTAGCGCGGCGGCGCCTGTGTCAGGTTTACGCGCAAAAAGAGATGTACAAGGAAGCCACTGCGGAATTTGAAAAAGCTCTGGCGCTTTCGGGCGAAGACCTGGAAACGATAGCCGCGCAAGGATATTTTTACGCGCTTTCGGGCAAAAACGAAGAAGCGCGAAAGGTGTTTGAGGAACTCGACGCGATGGTTACCCAGCGTTATGTGCCGGCTTATTTTTTCGCAAAGATTTTTATAGGGCTTGGCGAAATAGACAAAGCGTTCTTTTATTTGAACAAAGCCTTGGAAGAACGCTATGGTTTATTGGCATATATGAAAGTGGAGCCTGAATTGGAGAGTTTGCGCCAGGATGCGCGCTTTACTGATTTGGCGCGGCGTGTTGGATTAGAGTAAATTTTGGAATCTTAATTTCGTGGATTTCACTAGCATGACGTTCGCAGCGGGAACCAGTGTTTCGTATTATCGCATCGTCTCGCGTTTAGGCGCGGGCGGGATGGGCGAAGTCTACCTGGCCGAAGACACACGTCTGGGGCGCAAAGTCGCCTTGAAAATTCTGCCACCGCAATTTACCAAAGAAGCAGACCGCATCCGTCGCTTCGAGCAGGAAGCCCGTTCCGCATCGGCGCTCAATCATCCAAACATCATCACGATTTTTGAAGTGGGTCGAAGCAGCGACACCAATTTTATCGTCACAGAGTTCATCGAAGGGCAGACCTTGCGGCAACGCATGGTGTCGAGTCGCATGAGTTTGCGCGATGCGTTGAAGGTAGGGATTCAAGTAGCGAGCGCGCTTTCGGCAGCGCACGCGGCGGGTATCGTGCATCGCGATATCAAGCCCGAAAATATCATGCTCAGACCCGATGGCTACGTCAAAGTTCTGGACTTCGGACTGGTAAAGTTGACCGAACCAATCGGGGTTGCCGACAACGTAGACCACGAATCGGATACCAAAATCCTGAGTACAGACCCAAGCATCGTGATGGGAACGCCGCATTATATGTCGCCCGAACAAGTGCGCGGTTTTACGATTGATTCGCGCGCCGACATTTTCAGTTTGGGCGTCGTGCTGTATGAAATGGTTGCGGGGCGCGCGCCTTACGATGGCTCCACACCTAGCGAGATTATCGCTTCGATTCTTTACAAAGAGCCGCCACTTTTGGCGCGTTACTCGCGAGATGTACCTGACGAATTAGAACGCATCGCCACCAAATCGCTTCGTAAGGACCGCGAGGAGCGTTACCAGACCGCCAAAGATATTGCCATTGATTTGAAAAATCTCCGCCAGAATTTAGCTTTCCAGGAGATCCGCGAACGCTCTTTTGTCGGCAGTTCTAGCGAAGAGACTCTTTCTCCCAGAAGCAACCGCGAAACGGTTGTTGACTTCAGCCGTTCGCCGGACTTTTCCAGCGGTGATGTGCCTCCTTTTCAAAGCAGCGGCGCGCAAACCATTCGTCCGATGTCGAGCGCCGAATACATCATCACAGAACTCCGGCAACGCAAGAGAGGCTTGATATTTACTCTGCTTGCCATTCTCCTGGTCGCCGCTTCCATGACCTTTTTTGCCGGAAGCAATAAAAAAGCGGTTGAGTCAATCGCCATCCTGCCGTTCATCAATGACAGCGGCGATTCGAATTCCGATTACATCGCCGATGGAATGACCGAGAGCTTGATTAAAAGCCTTTCGCAATTGCCCAAACTGAAAGTCATGTCTTTGATTTCGGTGCTGCGTTACAAAGGCAACGCCATAGACCCGCGCGCTGTAAGAAAAGATTTGAATGTAGACGCCGTCTTATCGGGCAGAATCACCAGACGCGGCGACGGTGTCGCGCTCACCATAGAGTTGGTTGACACCCGAGACAACACGCGAATTTGGGGCGACCAATACACCAGAAATTTTTCAGATATGCTTGCCCTTCAAGAAGAGATTCTCGGAGCCATGTCACAGAAGCTGGAGTTGAAACTCGACAGTAATGAACGCAAGCGAATGGAGGCTTACAAGCTCTATCTGATGGGGCGTAATTACTGGAACAAACGACGACCCGATGATTTGAAAAAAGGTATAGAGTATTTCCAGCAGGCGGTTGAAAAGAATCCTCAAGATGCCAAAGCCTACGCGGGAATCGCTGACTCGTACACCTTGCTGGCTATTTACGGCGCGATGACTTCCACGGAAGCCTTTCCCAAAGCCAAAGAGGCCGCCGAAAAGGCTCTGTCTATTGATGATTCGCTCGCCGAAGCGCACACCTCTTTAGGCTTCGTTAAAACGCGATACGATTGGGATTGGGAGGGAGCCGAAGCGAGTTTCCGACGCGCCATTGAATTGAACCCGAATTATGCGCTGGCACATCAATGGTACTCGAATTATCTGATCTCCGTCGGTCGTTATCGAGATGCTGTAGATGAAGCGAAACGTGGGCAGGAAGTCAATCCACTCTCTTTGATCGCCAACGCCCAGGTTGGCTGGGCCTACTTCTTCGCCGGCAGGAATGATGAAGGGGTGGCCGCCTGCTTAAAAGTAATCGAGATGGACCCGAATTTCTTTTCGGCTCGCCGGTATTACGGTTTGATTCTCGAACAAAAAGGGATGTACGAACAGGCGATCGAGCAGTTTGAAAAAGCGCGGGAACAGTCCGGCGGCAGTCCTGTTGTCGCCGCCGCACTCGGTCACGCCTACGCTCTTGCCGGAAAGCGTCACGAAGCCGAAAAGATTATCGAAGAATTGCTCGACACCTCGAAACCGCGCATAGGCTCGTCATACGATATAGCCATTATCTATACAGGTCTTGGCGAAAAAGAGAGAGCCTTCGAGTGGTTAGAAAAAGCTTTTCACGAACGCAATGACTCTTTGGCTTACCTGAATGCAGATCCGCGCTTCGACCCGATCCGCACAGACCCGCGCTTCGACCACCTCTTGAACCGCATAGGGCTGTATTAAATTTTGCTTATGATTCATACGCTTTGCCACAAATCCTCTTGCAAAAAATGCAGCGCAAACTCTATAAGGGGCACGTAAATATTCGGGCAAAGAGTCTACGATTCAGTATCAGTAACATACTCTATGATTGTCTTAGCCACGTTTTTCATTCTTGCCGCTACCTTTGTCACCCTTGCTGCTTTGACTTTTGCCGTGAAAGAGTCACGCCGTGCCGCGCTGGCGCGTAAGGCGCAAGACTGGACGCTCGACGCAGCCGGATTGATGGTTCAAGGCATTATCATTCCCATTCTGCAAATCACCTTTATCTATTGGCTTTTTTCGCTACTCTTGCCACAAATGAAAGGCGCGCTTGCAATTTCACCTGTGCCTGCTTTTCTGCTCAATTTCGTCGGTGTTGATTATCTCTACTACTGGAATCATCGCCTGCTGCACGGAAAGAAGTTGTGGGATACCCACGCGGTTCATCACACCGCAGAGCATCTTGATTTATTCATCACTTCGAGAAACACGCTGTGGACATCGCTGCTGATTGTTTATGTTTGGGCGAACGGCTTTTTCATCTTTCTTTTGCAAGACCCGCGCCCCTTCATCTTGTCAGCATCAATCACAGCGAGCCTGGATTTATGGCGGCACACTTCGTTCTTTTTTACGCCAAACTCTTTCGCACATCGCGCCATAGCTTTTTTATTTATCACACCGAACCAACATGCCTGGCATCACAGCGCCAATCAATCATACAAAAACTTCGGCGCGAATCTTTCGCTCTGGGACAGACTCCACGGCACCTACTACAGCCCCGATTTCTTGCCTCAACAACTCGGCATTCCATCAAAGCTAAACGTAATGCGAAAATTGTTTTTCCCGTTCAACACAAAGTAATTTTGAGAATCAAGCAGAAAAAACCATTCGGTTTGTGACCGGGTAAACGTAAGCTATGCGACTTACCTGAGCATCCTGCGGTAGGCAAATTTATCAATGCCCAGTCGTTGTATGCGAAGTTCGAGAGTCGAAGCTGCAAGACCTAAGGCTTGCGCCGCACCGTTCCTGCCGGCTATGCGCCCTCTCGATAGCGCCAGCGCGGCTTCAATTGTTTCGCGTTCCTGTGCTTTGAGTCTTGCCTTGATATTTCCATCCGGCATGCGCATCAAATTCCCGCTGCCAAGCGCATCACGCTCAATGCGAAGCGTTCCGTCGCGCGATAAAATAATGGCTCGTTCAATGACGTTTTCAAGTTCACGCACGTTGCCGTGCCAAGGGTGAGATTCGAGCAATTTCATTGAACGCTTATCAATATGGCTGATGACGCGACCGAAGCGCTCGCCGTGTTTGGCAGCGAAATGCGCCGCCAGTAGCGAGATGTCTTCCGGGCGTTCACGCAAAGGCGGCAAGCGTAGCGGAAAAACATTTAAGCGATAATACAAATCACTGCGAAAGCGCCCGGCGCGCACCTCCTGTGTCAAATCACAATTGGTGGCGGCAAGAATGCGTCAACCGCGAGTATGGCAAGACCATCGTCATGGTGACGCACGACCCGAACGCCGCGAGTTTTGCCAAGCGAGTCTATTACCTGGACAAAGGCGTTCTTCTACCTGACGAACAAACGCCGTTTCTGCCGCAGAAGCCGGACAACTCTTTGCACAGTATTGAGCGCTATTGAATCGGACGCCAGTACCCTTTTCTTCAAGCCATTTTTACAGCTTCAACTCCCAGGTTTCTCCGATCAGCTCATGACCGTAGCTGTGATGCGGCTCTTCAGCAATCAGGCGGTAGCCGGCTTTTTCGTAAATGTGTCGCGCCGCATGCAGTACGCTATTTGTCCACAGTCTGATCTTAAGATAGTCCGCTTGTCTGGCGAAGCGCTCGCATTCGTTGACCAGACGGCCACCTATTCCGAAGCCGCGCGCTTTCGGCTCAACTAAGAGCAGGCGCAACTTGGCAATGGTCTTGGATTGTTTGACGAGGAAGACGGAACCGACCATTTCGCCATCCTTCTCAGCAATCCAACAACGCTCACGCTGCGGATCAAAATTCTGTATGAACTGGGCGGTGATGCTTGCAACCAACGCTTCAAATTGTTCGTTCCATCTGTATTCCTGTGCATAGAGCACACCGTGGCGATGGATGACCCATCCCATGTCACCCGGCTGGTGGGGACGTATGAGGTAAGGAGTTTTCTTTTCGGGTTGTGCGCCAAATAATCCTTGAATCGTGTTCATCGCCTCGACCAGGCGGCGTTGCTCAGCCTCTGACAGGCTGCCGAGCATTTCGCCGATTTCATCTTGCGCGCGTGCATTGAGAGGAGCGAAGGACTTCTCTCCCTTCTTGGTCAAGCGCAACAGGAATTGCCGACCATCCGATTCTGAAGCTTTGCTGTCAATCAGCCCGCGTTTCTTAAACCCTCGCAAGATTCGACTCAAATAACCTGCATCTAAACCTAAATCCCTGCCGAGTTCAGTTGCCGTGGGATTTGCGCGCTCGGCAAGCTCATAGAGCACACGGACTTCCGTCAGCGAAAACTCGCTGTTCAGTAGTCCTTCGCGCAACACGCCAATCTGCCGGGTGTAGAAACGGTTGAATTGCCGTACGGCTTGTATGCGTTGAATGACCTGAATATCTCCCATACTGTATCCTCCGATTCTGGGTTCGTGATGGTTGATATTGTCAAGTATATAATTGCTTTTGTCAACTTATTAGCAATAGTCCATTTAACATCTTCAAGGAACTGCTTGAAATTCTTATCGCCGTGCGAAACGGCATACTTTGAAAATATTCGCTTGGAGTAGCAAGGTTTGTAAGTCTGCGTGAGATGCAGGCGGGATCAACAGCTATTTCAGCCAGGGCGTCGATCGAGGGGTTTCAAACTGGTCAACATAATCTTTCGATACTTTGAGACCTGCACCAGTTAAATCCATTACCTGTGGCATCGCTTCGATTTTGTTTCCGCTTCTAACCAGTTCGCGGATCTCTTTTTCAATGTCTGTCGGCATAATGATTTTGTCAGTCTTTGCGTCGTAAGGATATCGCGGCACTGTTTCTATTCTCTATTTTGACGTGACTGTGTAGCGCGAGGGTTCGCGGTTGACTTCACGCTACACAGTGCAATGAGTAAACAAGTGATTTACGCTTTCGGCGCGTTCTTGACGACTTTCTGTTTCGTTTCGTCGAAATACAGGACGCGACCTTCGCGGTAAGACTGTACGCTCATGGCAATTGCCGCCATCGTCTTGTAGGCGGTGAGCGAGTCAAGTTTTGGCGTCTCTTTCGTCTTCACGCAGCGCAGGAAATTCGCCATGTGGGATTCCGCAGGCTCGCTCTTCCAGACCAATTCCGGAGCTCCGTGTTTTTCTTCAAAGGATTTCTTGAAGGCGCGCTGCGGAGTGATGGTTATCTGGTCAACACGCGCTTCAAATTGCCCGTTCGGATTGATGAAAATCGTGCCTTCGTGTCCGCGTATGAGAGCCGGGATATGGGTTTCGTTAGCCATCGAAGAGCTAATCACCACCGTGTGACCTTTCGCATAATCGGCAGTCATGGTGAAGGTATCGGGCACTTCGCGTTCATCTTTGAAAACGTAGATGCCCCCCGTGCCTGTGACGCGATAGGGGAATTGTGACTCGCCCCAGCAGATCTGCATCGGAGCCATTACGTGATAAAACAAGTCGGTCGCGATGCCGCCCGAATAATCCCAGTATTTGCGGAAGCGGAAGAAACGGTCTGCGTCATAAGGTCGCTTGGGTGCGTTGCCCAACCACATCTTCCAGTCAATGAAATCGTCACCTGTTTTGTCAGGTCCGGCGTTTTTATCAATCGGCCAGTTCCACTCGCCGGTTGTTGAATTGCGATGAAAAGAGCCTTGACTCATGATCAACTTACCGATCAAGCCATCTTGAACCGCTTTGCGAACTTTCCACCATTGGTCTGAACTGGTGGTTTGCGAACCGACTTGCAAAACGCGCTTGGTCTCTAGAACCTTTTCGTGAATCCTTCTGGCTTCATCAACGGTCTTGGTCATAGGCTTTTCGAGATAAACATCTTTGCCTTTTTCAAGAGCCGCAATTGCCATCGGTTCATGCCAGTGGTCGGGTGTAGCGATGAGCACGGCGTCAATATCTTTGCGCTCTAACATCTCGCGATAATCCATGTAGCCGTCGCATTTGCTGCCCTCGCCATACTCTTTCATTACGTACTCTTTAGCGAGTCTTACACGCTTGGCGTAGACGTCGCTAACGGCTAAGGCTCGCGCCGGAGTCTTCTCGTCTTTGCCTGTGTCAATTGCCCATTTGAGAATATCGCGTCCGCGTCCACCGCTGCCAATCAAACCAAATTGGATTTGACCATTTGCC
This sequence comes from Acidobacteriota bacterium, assembly GCA_031389065.1. GTDB lineage: Bacteria > Acidobacteriota > Blastocatellia > UBA7656 > UBA7656 > JACQDB01. The sequence continues at coordinate 13,554 of JANMSG010000741.1, forward strand.
GGCGTGCCATAAACCGAGCGCGCATTTTTCAAGATCGTGATTGCCGCGCCTGCGGTCACGGCAGTTTTGACGAAGTCTCTACGATTTACTTTCGATTTAGACATAATCTTTCTCCCGTTCGAAAAAAATATTTGAGCTAATTCTGCGGAATCAACTACCGCGCCTTAAAAATGTGCGACTTGTTTCTGACCCTTGCGAGTTGAAACCTAAGCTTGAGGACGTTAGCCCGAATCCATGAGTGATTTGATAGTTGCGACGTTCACGCAGCCAAGCTTTTTAGGCGTTGGCGGCCAGCTTTTCCATAACCGCAGTCCACTGAGCAATCGGCTTCGTGCCTTCAAGCTGCACGGAAAGTATCGCAGACCTTGAATTTTGGAGCAAGCGGACGACTTCGCTCCTCCCCCTCTCGAAAAACCTTGTATCTGTGAAGGGGGAGCTTAGAGCGGTTTGCAGATGAGTGTATTGGTGATGTGAATTGGCGCAAGATGGTATCTTGCGCGAGTGACGCAAGTTGGCAACTTGCGTTATCAGTAAAGTCAATCGCAATGCGCTCTAAACGCTTGAAATAGACGGTAATGCGCTTCACGATGAGACTCCCTTAAATAAATGGTCATCTCGGATTCTTAGCGAACTCCTCCAGGATGTGACGAACTTGGGGTGCGAATCCCACAAAACCGCTTGATTGCTGCTTATTAACCATCCATATATCTGCCATAAGCCCGAATATCAAGGACAGCACTGGATAGCCTTTTTGATGAGCTTTCTCGGCGTAACCGATTGCCGCCCTTCTCATCTGTTCATGGTCTCCTTTACTTTCAAATAATTCATTAACCCACCGCGCTGTCTCTTCATCCCGGAGATTCATCGCTCCTGCCGTGGTTGGTGAGTTTGCCAATACTACTCCAGGGATGACTAGCGCTCCTGCCAGCGCTGCCATTGCTTCTCTTCTATTTATTTGCTTCATACGGCTGACTTCCTTTCGTTATGATTTACTAATCTTGATGTCTATGACAGCTTAAACCTTCCTGAGCCACGCGAGTTCCAGTATCTAGAGCGGTTTGCAGATGGTTTTACTACCCTGTTTTGAATAAGCCTGAAAAATAGGCAGAAATACAATGCAAGTCAGTATATTCGATTGAAAACCGCTCTAGATGAAGGTTAAAGCGAATTTATGAGACCCGTAGAGCCAGACTACAAGGCGGAAAATCAAGGATAAATCAGAAGGTCTTTAAGAGTTCAAACTTTGCGACAGAGGCGCAAAAAGAAGTAGCCAGATTGAAACATCTGGTGGCAAACGGGTGGTTTTTGCGCGCTGAAGGAGCGCCAGAATCTTTGTATCGCGTCTTCAATGGGTAAAGATTTTTTTGACGGTTCCAGATGTTTCACATCTGGCTACCTTCTCGTCGCTGCTTCACGGCGAAAGGCAATTTCTAAAGAACCTCACTCGAAATCCGTCTTCAATCGAAGCAAACCGCCAGTTCCCGGCGCGGCATTTGGTAATCGTCGAGTTCTTCCCAAGGCTCTTCAAATAAATTTTGTTGGTTGAAATTCTTTGACAAGAGCAAGTGACAATCGCTGATTTGTCTCTCTAAAAATGCCGCTTCGCAACTCGCCAGATAGTAATCCCACATCTTCACAAAGCGCTCGTCAAAACCGAGAGTCTGCACCGAATCCAGCGCTTTATGGAACCTCGCGCGCCAAACGCTCAAGGTTCGCGCGTAATGCGTGCCGATGTCCTGCATATGAAAAAGCGTCAATTGAGAGACGCGCTTTAAGGATTCCAGAATGCCGCCGACAGAGGCCAACTCGCCGCCCGGAAAGATGTATTTTTGAATCCAATCGGCGCGTTTCCGATAGCCGTTGAACTTTTGCTCAGGTATCGTAATAGTCTGCAAAAGCATCGCCCCTTGTTCTTTGAGCAGCCGATTACAGGTCTCGAAATATTCGTCATAAAACTTATAGCCGACAGCCTCAAACATCTCTATGCTGACGATTTTGTCAAAGCTGCCTTTCAAGTTGCGATAGTCTTCGTAGAGCAGATTGATTTGCTCGCGGCCAAATCCGTTGCGTTCAAACCGGTCGGCGGCAAACTCGTACTGCTGGCGGCTGATAGTTGTGGTTGTGACTTTGCAACCATATTGCCCGGCCGCGTAGAGAGCGAAACCGCCCCAACCGGTGCCGATTTCAAGCAGATGGTCTTGTGGCGTAAGTTTCAACTTGCGGCAAATCAAATCGAATTTATTGAGCTGTGATTCCTCCAGCGAATCATTAATTTTTTCGTACACGCCGCACGAATAAGCCATGGTCTGATCAAGGAAAAGCTTGTAAAAATCGTTGCCCAAATCGTAATGATGCTCAATGTTTTTGCGGCTGCCGGTGATGGTGTTTGAACGCAGCTTGTGCGAGATGAAATCGAAAGCCTCTTTGAGAAAAGATAAAAAGCGGTTGTTGTTTTCAAAGGTTGCGATGTTTCTGAGCATCAGGCGAATGGCGTCAACTACGTTTGGCGAAGACCAGTCGCCATCCATATAGGATTCGCCAAAGCCTACATCATTGCCAGCAAGAACACGTTTGAAGACGCGCTCGTTGTGAATATAGATCGTTGAGCGCAACTCTGCCTTCTGGTCGCCGAATCTATAGGTTTGTTCGGGACAATGAATCTCAAGATAGCCGCCTTCAAATTTTTCGAGTAACTTTAACAAAACTCGCTTTGATATTTGAGTGCTCCAACCGTTTTCAACTTGTGTCATCTCTATTCTCCGTTTTTTTCTAACGTTTGCCTTTCGCCTTTACCTTTTCTCTTACTCCGGGATCTGAATAAAACTTCGCGCCTTTCACGTAGAGTTTCAGCGCTTGCCAATGAATCGTCGCGATGACTTTCGCAGTCATAAAAGGATACTCAATCAGTGCTCGATGCAAGGATGTGCGCGACCAGTCTTTGCGTTCCAGTTTTAATGTCGCATCGAAATTCGCCAGCCCATCTTCAATGGTGTTCATGTGAACCAATAAATTTTTGCCTTCATTCGGGTCATTAAAAACGAATGTGTAGTCGAGGTTCATTCTGTTGAAAGGCGAAACGTGCATTCGTTTTGCATCCCGATAGCGATGCACTTTTTTGCTGCGCCATTCATTACGCGACGTCAGCCAGTAATTTTCCGAATCGCCAAAGGTGTTGTTCACTTCGGCTAACACGGCTTGCAGACTTTCGGCCTTATCGTAGCAATAAAAAAACGACACAGGATTGAAGGCATAACCGAAATAGCGCAGATGGGTGAGCAAAAATATCTGCCCGTCGGGCAAGCAAACGCCTTTGGCTTCGGCGTCTGCCGCAAGGCGCTCTCTGATGGTGAGTTTCGTATCCCCGAAATGATCGCGCTCATCAAACGCCGTCCAGTTGAATTTGTTGTAGCTTGCAAACGGCGAAACACCCATTAATTGCGGAAGGCGATCAATATCCAACAAAGCCATGAAGATTGGGTAGGTGAAGTCATGCTTTACGGGCGTGAATCTTCTATGCCTTAATTTTCCGATGCAGATTGCAGATTCCATGAAAAAGCCTCTTTAGTAGGCAGTGAATAGTGAATAGTGAATAGTGAACAGTGAATAGTTTTTGATAGATTCGTCGTTTCCAATTTTACATTCAATCACAATAAGAACTATATAGCCCGACTGTTGTCACTAGTTACTATTCACTATTCACTGTTCACTATTCACTATTCACTGTCTCCACTCCAAGTGAACGTGCCACGCGCAAAGCCGAATTCAAGCCATCTTCGTGGAACCCGTAATACCAGTACGCGCCGCAAAAATGCGTGTGATGCTTGCCGCTAATCTCTGACCAACGATGCTGCGCTTGTATCGCTTCGCGTGTGTAAAGCGGGTGATAATAAAGCATCGTTTGTAAGACCGCAGATTTATCAACCGCGCCATTGGTATTCAAAGAGACGCAGTAGTCTTCTTTGGTGGCTAGCCTCTGCAAGCGATTCATGTGATAGGTCAACGTCGTGCCGCTTGCGCTTGCTTCATTAACGTGATAATTCCAGGAAGCGCGGGCATTTTTATTGCGCGGTAAAATCTTTGAGTCGGTGTGTAAAACAGTTTCGTTACGACTGGTTTGAAAATTCTTTAAGACTTCGATCTCGGTCTCTGTCCTATTGGATAACAGGGGCAGGATTTGATTGCCGTGACAGGCGAAGACGACTTCATCAAACCACAGTTCTTTATCATCAAATGTCAATTTCACTCCGGCGTCGGCGCGCGTGACCGAAAGAAGGTTTTGCCCTGTGAAGATTCTCTCTTTGAAAGGCTCAATCATTGGTTTGATATATTGAGAGCTGCCGCCTTTGATCACTCGCCACTCTGGATGCGTGTTGACGCCGAGCATTCCGTGATTGTCAAAGAAACGTATGAGCGTCGCCGCCGGAAAATCCAACACTTTCGCAAGCGAGGTGGACCAGACCGCCGAAGTCATAGGGTAAAGGTAATACTCGCGAAACCTTTGACTAAATCCTTTCGCCTCCATGTACTCGCCGAGTGTGATGTTTTCGCTTTGCGGACTGTCTAATAACTTCAGCGATTCCTGATTGAACCGTAGAATCTCTTTGAGCAGAGCGTAATGTTTCGGGTTCAGAAAATTGCTGCGTTGCGCGAAGAAACCGTTCGTGCCACGACTCGAATACTCAAAGTTTGACTTATTGTGTGATACCGAAAAAGACATGTCGCTACTTTGTGTCTCGACTTCAAGTTCAGCCAGCAGCTTGATCAAATTCGGATAGGTGCGCGTGTTGTGAACAATAAATCCGGTATCCACAGGGAGTTTGCCTATGCTGCTGTCAACGTTAATGGTGTGCGTGTGCCCGCCAAGCCTGGGCTCTTTTTCAAACAGCGAGACTTCATATTTGCGGCTCAGATAATAGCCTGCCGATAGCCCCGAAATGCCTGCTCCAATGATTGCAAGTTTTTTCACGTTTAGAATTTCTTTCGAGATGTGAACTGCATTTTCGCAAGCGTTTTCTATGCTTTTGAAAAGATTACGTGCGAGTGACGTTCACATTTTGCCCCTTCAATATTTGATCTCAATTCAAGTAAATTTTCCTAACTGTTGCCTTATTTCTTATTTTTCAAATTTGACAATCATATATTCGTTGAAACAAGGCAATTTGGATTCATTTGTACGGACAGGCAGGGGAATAACAGGTGAAAAGTTTGAAGTTGGGACTCGCACACAATCCCGGCTCATTCGCTTGTTCAAATCATCACGCTTGGAAATCCGTGACATTCGGTGGATGAGTAAATTGTTAGGCTTCTTACTGTTAGATAAAAATTGAAATAGAAAAGCTGAACAAAATTTTCGCTTGCTCGGTTTTCTATGCTTGCACAATAGAAGCTATGGAGTGAGCGAGAGGTGGCAAGCACTCGGCAAACCAAGTTCAGTTTCTGTGGCTCAATTATTCAA
>JANMSG010000764.1:0-11714 GCA_031389065.1 Acidobacteriota bacterium
CAAAAGCCGGACGATATTGAAGTTCGCGTAAAGCTCAAAGATGTTTATCTGCGAGGCGAAAAAGTAGAGCGAGCGAGCGAAGAATGTCTGAACATCGCCGCGCAGATAAACATCTTTGAGCTTTACGCGAACTTCAATATCGTCCGGCTTTTGCTTTAACAGCTCTCGGAGTTTCGTTACGGCTTCATCAATCCTGCCGTATGCAACGAGCATCTCTGCCTCTGATATATGGCGGATGATGGTGTCGTCTTCGAGAATCGATAGTGGTTTTCGTTGCGATGACAAATACTCAAAATCTGCCGCTGATTCCTCAACCGATTGCGCGTCTTTGTTGAAGGCTATTTCGTTTTTCGTCTCCGCATCATCGGCTATCGAAATATAAATCGGCGCGAAATCGCCGACAATGGTAGCTGGCAAAGGTTGCGCCTGGCTTTGCTGAGACTCATCACGCAAAGCCGCCAGAGCCGCTCTTGCCTGACGACTATCGGGCTTGGCTTTCAGCGCTTTTAGACTCGCTTCACTGGCTGCGCCGGCGTTGCCTTTTTGCCAGAAGGCCGCCCCCGCTTCGATAAAGCAATCGTGCGCCTTTTCATTTAATCCGTCGCGCAAATAAATTTCGCCCATCTTCATATAGACCTGCGCATTCAACGGATCAATCTTGAGGATTTTCGTCAGCAGGTAGGTAGCGCTGTTGGTCGAGCCGTCCTTGAGATATTTATCAGAAACTCTGGAAAAGTAATCTACCGCATCCTGGGTTCGATTGGCTTTGACAAAGAGATCGCCAAGCGCGCTAATCGAGCTCAGGTCAAAAGGGTCAGCATCAATAATTTTACGATAAACAGCCATCGCCGAAGTGACTTCGCCACGCAGAACGAATTGTTCGGCTTGACGCAATGCTTCAGATTTATTGAAAGCCATTCTTTCTCCCTTGAATCCGTTTATTCAAAGAATTCCTGCGTTGAGCGATTCCATTGAAAAGTAAATTTCTTGATATTTATGTAGGGGCAGGGCTTGTCCCTGCCCGAATCGCTGTGCGATGACGATCATTTGCCTGCGGCAAATTTGGGCAGGGACAAGCCCTGCCCCTACTCGTTTGCTTCAATATCCGCAACCTCTACAAACTTACTTTCCAATGTTCTATACCGTCAGAGGATGTTTTTTGAGGGGGTAAAAACATCGTGATAAATGCGCCATTATTAAAGCATCCCTATTGCGATAGCTCAAGATTCTCTTTGCGGCGAATCAATTTACGATACCCACCCAGCAAGCCATCCGGCAAAAATAGAATCACCAGCACCAGCAGCAAGCCGTAAATTAACAGGTTGGCATTGGCAAATTGATTACGGAAAATTTCCGAGGAGAGCTTCAATAAGATCGCCCCGACAATGGGACCTTGAACCGTGCCGAGTCCGCCGATGATAGCCATTAAAACGATTTCGACAGATAACGAAAGTGGCAAAACGATGGTCGGGTCAACGAATAAAAAGTAGTTCGCGTAAAAGGCTCCGGCAAGCGCCGTCAGCGATGCGCTGATTGATAGCGCGACGAGTTTATAGCGCGTCGTGTTGATCCCTATACTCTCAGCGGTCTCCTGATCTTCGCGTATGGCAAGCAAATAGTATCCGAGTTTTCTTCGACTGATGAAATAACAGAGCGCAACCGTAGCGACGGCGATGGCGAGAATGATGTAGTAATAAGGTATTTTGTTGGTGCCGCTGAAAATCGAAGGGCGAATGACAACCCCAACCGCGCCGCCCGTCAGGTCGCGCCAGTTGAGCGCGACCAGGCGAACCATCTCGCCAATCGCAATCGTCGCAAGCGTAAAGTAAGGACCACGCAGGCGAAAGCAAATCCATCCGACGAGACTTGCGACCGGCAAAACAAGGAGCGGTCCAATCAACATTGCCAACCAGGGCGAAAGCGAACTTTTACTGGCAAGGATTGAGGCAGAGTAAGCGCCTATACCGAAAAACGCCGCGTGACCAAGCGACAATTGCCCTGCGAATCCGCCCAACAAATTCCATGCCGAGCCGAGCGTCACGTAGAGCAAAATCAAAATCAAAACGTGCTGCGCATAGCGCGCCTGGAACAAAAGAGGCGCGGCGATTGCAAAGGCGAGTAAGAGTGACACCAGCAGTTTGGAATTTATTTTCATACTTTTGATTTGCCTAACAAGCCAGATGGTTTCAGCGTCAACACCAAAAGAAAAATCACAAAGCCGATCGCGTCTTTATAGCCTGTTGAAATATAAACGGCACTGATGGATTCGACGATGCCCAATAATAGGCCACCGACAAGCGCCCCCGTCACGCTGCCCATTCCGCCAAGCACAACGACGATAAAAGCTTTTAACGAAAACGGCGCGCCCGCCGTCGGGTCAACGCGATAATAAATCGGCATCAATAAGGCACCAGCCGCGCCAGCCGCCGCTACGCCTAACCCGAAGGTTACCGATTGCACGCGCTTGATGTTAATGCCTAACAATTGCGCGGCTTCCGCGTCTTGCGCGGTTGCGCGTATGCGTTTGCCAATGTTGGTTTTCGTCAATAAAAAATAGAGCGCCGCGGTGATGACTAAAGCAATTGCCGAGGCGCCCAATTGCGGCAGGCTCACCGACACGGGACCAAGCCAAACCGTTGCACCCGCATAACTGGTTGTCATGGTCAAATAATTCGCCGTGAAGGCGAGCAGCGCAAGGTTCGTCAAAATGATGCTCAAGCCTTCTGTCAATAAAACCTGATTGCGTTCGGGAGCTTTCAATACAGGGCTGATGAATAGTTTTTCAATCGCGACGCCGACCACAAACATCGCTGGCATGACGATAAAGATGGCAAGAAAAGGGTCAATATGAAACCCTGTGAATAAAAAATAAGTCGCATACATTCCTGCCATGACCAGAGAGCCGTGAGCGAAATTGACGACTCGCATGACACCAAAGATGATGGTTAAACCGATGCCGATGAGCGCGTAGATGCCGCCCGTTAATAAGCCGCTTGCCAGTGATTGAAAAAATTTCTGCGTGCTTGTCGTATCGGAATTTGATGATTTCGTTGAAGCCGTTGCAGACGAATCTGTCGCTTTGCCGCGTTCGCTCCAATTCGGTGTAGGAATGATGGGCTTTTTCAACGCTGCCGATTCCGGCCAGACGGTTACGAACTTGCCGTTTTGAACTTGAGTAATGGCGACGGGGTGATCGTTTTGTCCGTTCTGGTCAAAACGAATGGGTCCGAAAATCGAGTCTTCAATCTTCGTTTCTCTGAGCGCATCGCGTATAGCCGTCCGATCCGTAGTCCCTGCGCGATTGATGGCATCGGCCAATACCTTCAAGGAAACGTAGGCTTGCACAGCGTGGTAAGAGGGCTCGACTTTGAAACGTTCAACATAGGCTTTCGCCCATTCCTGCGAGCCATGCCATTTCGCGTCGCGTGTCCATTGGGTAACCGAGATGGTATATTCGGCAGTGTCGCCTGCGCCTTTCAAAAAATCGGGTAGTGAAAACCCTGACCCTCCCGCAGTGAAAACTTTTGGGTTGAAATCAATCTCTTTCGATTGACGCATCAACAAAGTGGCGTCCGCCAGGTAAGAAGCGAACAACACGGCATCGGGGTTTTGCGATTTTACGCGCGTCAGCAGAGGCGTGTAATCGGCCGCACCTTGATCGTAGGCTTCAAAAGCCACTACCTTGAGATTGGCTAGGGTAGCCTGTTCCAGGGCAGCTTGCGCGACGCTGGAGCCGAATTGGGTATTCTCGTAAACGATGGCAAGCCTCGTTGCGCCGACGGCTTGCATCAAGAATTCGGTCATGGCTCGCCCGTAGGTGTTTGACGGCGCGCAGACGCGAAAGACCCATTGGTAATTTTGTCTGGTGATTTCATCGGTGATTGCCGTCGGCACAATCATCGGCAGGCGGTAGCGATTGGCTACGGCGGTTGCGGGAAACGTCGAAGAGCTGGTGTAGGCGCCCAGTATGGCGGCAACCTCTTGATTTTCCGCTAAAGATTCAACGGCAGCCATGCCGACTTCGGCTTTTGAGGTGTCGTCTTCTAGTATGAGTTCGAGTTTCTTTCCGAGTGCGCCGCCGGCGGCGTTGAGTTCATCGAGGGCCATTTGATAACCGTTGCGGTGCATCTGCCCGAATTTGGCTTCCGCTCCCGTGAAAGATGAGATGATGCCGATTTGAATGGCGCTCGAATCGCCTGCTCCCTGCTTTGCGTTGCGGCAATTGAGAGAGAGCGAACACAGCAAGATTATCGGAACAGCCAGAAGCTTTTTGAAATTCATCTACACCTTTTGCTTGAGTGAAAATCCACTGAACGCGGTGAATAAGCGCGGCGAATTATAACATCGGTGGTTGCAGATTTAGCAAATTAAGAAGCGTAGAAATCGAGGAAAAGATTAAGGGTTTTAATTTTTGTCGAAAGGGTCGTCAACAGCTATGTCTTCGGGTTGAATGATGACAACCTTGCCGTCTTGCCAGGAGGCTATCGGATTGCCCGCGCGTTTGTGCATCAAAAGCGCGTGTTGTAATGCCAGTTGCAAAGCCTCTTGAATTTGTTCTCCATTATCCGTAAAGAGGTTTTTATGTATCTTGGTCTCTACTTTCATTTTGCAGCCTCACAAAACTTTGACCATAAATCTTGATGATGAATGGTCGAAGATTTTTCTGTCATTCCATTGGCAACTAAAATCATTGCACTTGAAGATGAATTATCGTACACCATCCAAGTTTGAGCTAGAGGTTGATAGAGGTCAAAGAAATTTCTTATGCCTTTTTCGTAACGCCGGCGAATGACATTTTCAGCGATGTTGTGACCGCCCATTCGCACACGCTCCTGAACCCGATGAAGCGCAATTTCAGGACTACGAAGCGACAAAAAAAACAGGTGGAATTCGTAACCTTGCTCGCACAACTTGCGAATCCAATTCTCATACGAGCGACTTGCCAGAGTGCTTTCAAAAGCAAAATCGGTTCGCCTTTCAGCCATCTCTTGAATCTGCCTGAGCATGATTCGTCCGGCTTCAATGGCAAATTTTTCCGGTGCAAAAGCCGAAAGACCGTTGGCAATGGTGTCGGCGTTAACGTAATTCATCACGCCAAATCTATCGCGCAGCAAAAACGGCGCTACGGTTGATTTCCCTGCTCCGTTGGGTCCCGCGATGATGATCACTTGTGGACTGGATTCACTCATCTTGCTTATTCAACTTTGACAAAATCACAAAAGCAAAAGGGGGCGAGATACCAACTCGCCCCTTCGTCTCTCATCCATAAAAAGCCGGATGAATCGTCTGCACTCTTGTGCTGCTTATTCGATAGCCGCCGCGATTTCGGGATTCAAGTCTTCCCATTTCTGCATATACTGGCGGCGTTCGTTCTTCAACCTTTCAACCATCTGGTCGTATTCGGCTATTCTGCCCTGTCGCTCGTATAGTTTACGCGGTTGCAGAATTTCCACATCGTCGCCTTCGATTTCAGGAATCTTAGCGGCTACTTGATAACCAAAATCAGGGTCTGCTTGCCACTCAATGGTTCCTTCAGCAATTCCTTTTACGATTGCCGATGAATGATGTATGCGAACTTTCTTTGAACGGTCATCTGCGTCGCCACCGCCTACGCGACCGGTGTTCATCAAATAGACATCCATTAGCGATGAATCCAACAACTCGCGGAAGCGATTGCCTTGATGCGCGTGCTTCATCGGAAAGAAGGGATTGGTTCCCGGCACACGCAAAAACTTGCCTGCTTCGGCAGCGCCGCCCGCCGAGGTGCCACGCGTTTCGCCTAACATAAAATAGGCCGCCGCCTGGCTGCGATTCAATTTGGCAACGCCCGGAATGATGTTGTCGTTGCGGTTGAGAATCAACAAGAAATCGGCGGTCTTGATTTCGCGCGCGTCCATCATTCCTTCTATGTCCTGCATACGAACCACGGCGCGGCCGTTTTGCGTATAGCTGGTATTGTAAAAATCAACTTCGCCGGCTTCGTTCTGCGAAACATTTTCCAGATACGCGTTTGGGCTGGTAACGGCTCGATAAATCGTCGGCTCGTCTTTTTCGTTCAAGCCAAAGGTCTTTGCAAAACAGCCATTCTCTGTCGCATAGACTTTGCCGCCGGGCATTAAAGCGAGGAAGTCGTCTTGCACAGGTGACGAATTATTCTGCTTGGTGAAGGTTGTTGTCGTTTTTCCTGTACCTGACAAACCGATAATCAAGCCGACTTTTTTCTCATCGCCAACCGGGATAACTTTGCAGCCTGAATGAAGCGCCAGCCCGCCGCGATCATAGACCAACTTGTTCCACATACGCAGACCGCCTTTTTTCGACTCGCCGAAATAGTCGCTGTTGAAGATGCGGGTGATGCCATTATCCAAATCAACGGCAATCAAGCGATCCGCAGGGTAGTTCGGCATGACCAGGTTCGGCGTGTAGATCACCATCAAAGTCGGCTCAAAACTTGCGAGTTCCGATGGCGTGGCAGGATAGTAAAGATGTTGCTGCATCGCCGCGACGTTGGCGTTTGACTTTTCGATGACCAGTCTTGTGGCAACGCGAAACTGCGGGTCGTTGCCGATGAAGCCATCAATAATAATCATCTCGCAATTGCGTATGTATTCGTTTTGTAGTTGTGAAACGCGCTCGTATTCGGCGCGCGAGATGGTTGGCGAATCGTGATGCTCAGGCGTATCCGAAACGACGTAAGTTGATAGTTTCGAGCGCGAATCAACACGGGTTTGAGTATTCGTATTATTGTAAATAGTAGTGCGTGTGTTGGGCATCTCTTCGGCGAAGCTTCGCAACTGTTCGGCAGAAGGATTCCAGGAAATGTCTTTAGGCTCAACAGGCAGCCCGGAAAATTTTGCGTGTGGTTTGCTCATTGATTTCTCCTTAGAGTTTCTGAGATAACAGGATTCAATGATAGCCGACGCTTCTACGTCGGGCAACTGTTGAAAGAAACGCCTGACACCAAGCGGTTGAAGTTAAAAAAGCGTCAAGATAGAGATAATTTCAGTCAACTCATCTTTTATGTTTAGCTTAGATAGGGTAAAATCTGATTCCTTTCAAACTCGTTTCGTCAACTACGGCTTTAGAAACGTCCTTCTCAAGCTATTGTTCAACTCAATATAGGTGTATCTAGAGAGGGGTGCATGAAAAAATCAACATTGAATCGGCGTAAGTTTATCAAAGCTACCGTCAGTGGCACGGCCGGCTGGGCGACAATTTCTACTCTGCCTCAACGTGCATCTGGTTTGAATATGAATCGAAGCGCAAGCAGTTCTGTAGAAACTACTGAGTGGACACAGGAGATGCCCAAGAGTCGGGCAAAAATCAAATTTGCCGTAATCGGCATCAATCACGGCCACATTCATCAACAGATCGCAGCCATCAGGCGCGGCGGTGGAGAGTTGATTTCGTTCTATGCAAAAGAGCCTGACCTGGCGGCACTCTTTACGAAACGTTACCCAGAGGTCAAGCTGGCTCGCAGTGAAAACGAAATCCTGGAGGACAAGACGATTCAGTTAGTGACGAGCGCCGCCATCCCTGACGAGCGCGCACCTCTGGGTATCCGGGCGATGCAGCACGGCAAGGACTATATGGCGGACAAGCCTGGCATCACGACTCTCGAACAGCTCGCCGAAGTGCGCCGTGTACAGGCGCAAACGCGCCGCATCTATTCGATAATGTATAGTGAGCGGCTCGAAAACCGCGCCACCGTGAAAGCCGGTGAGTTGGTCAAGGCAGGGGCCATCGGTAGAGTCGTGCAAACCATCGGCTTGGGGCCTCACCAGATGAATCCCAAGCAGCGACCTGCATGGTTCTTCGAACATAAACGCTACGGCGGCATCCTCTGCGACATCGCGTCACATCAAGCAGACCAGTTCCTGTTTTTCACCGGCTCGACACAGGCTACGGTGGTTAGCGCGCAGGTTGGCAACCTACACCATCCGCAGTATCCAGGCTTGGAGGATTTCGGCGATCTGGTGCTGCGCGGCAATGGCGGAACCGGCTACATACGGGTTGATTGGTTTACGCCGGGCGGATTGGGAGTCTGGGGTGATGGGCGAATGACCATACTGGGCACCGACGGCTACATCGAAATCCGTAAAAACGTTGATATTGCCGGCAGAGTTGGCGGCAATCACTTATACCTGGTGGATCAGAAGGAAACTCGCTATATAGACTGTAGCAAGCAAGCGCTGCCCTATGGCGAGCAACTCGTCTCAGACATACTGGAGCGGACAGAAACAGCGATGCCACAGAAGCATTGTTTCCTGGCAACCGAGTTGGTGCTGAAAGCGCAGAAGCAAGCGCAGAGATTGAATTTCAAAGTATAACCCTCAACGGCATCGGCTTGATTTATCGAGCAATTCCTCGAATGAACCCAGGAAGACTGCCTTCCGAAGACCTGTGAGTTGATTATTATGCGAATGGTTAGAACGAGCTTTTTGTTATGCTTTCTGGTGTTATCCTTTGCTACGACACTCCCCGCTGGCAATCAAGTAGACTGGAAAAAAGTCAAGGTGCTGGTCTACACAAAAAACGGTAAGGGCTACGTACATGACAACATCCCAAACGCCATTACCTGCATTCGGCGACTTGGGCAGCAACTTGGATTTACAGTCGAGGTTGCCGATCAACCTTCGGTTTTCACTGCAAACAATATCAAGCAGTACACCGCACTGATTTTTCTCAGCACCAACAACGATGTCTTCGACACAGACGAACAGCGCCTGGTCTTTAGAAGGTATATAGAAGCAGGTGGCGGCTTTGTTGGTGTTCACTCGGTGATTGGAACCGAACGGAACTGGAAATGGTTCAAAATGATGTTGGGCGGCACCTTCGCCTGGCACCCAAAGTTTCAGCCCTACAGCGTAAAAATAATTGCTCCGAATCACCCTTCTACCAAAGGGCTGCCAAAGATCTGGCAGAGGAGCGACGAGTGCTATTTCATGAAAGAATTGTATCCGGGGATACAGGTGTTGATGGCGCAGGATCTCACCACCCTGTCTGCGGACGAAGGCGAAAAGATTAAAGCTCATGCTGCGCCATTCACAGGGTTGTATCCGGCTGCCTGGTATCACAACTTCGATGGCGGGCACATCTGGATTACCGCGCTCGGTCATGACAAGAAAGATTACGATGAGCCGATCTTTGTCCGTCATTTGAGGCAGGGGCTGGCGTTCATCGCCAGTCAAGTCGGCAGACTAAATTACCAACAGGCTTATGCCAGTTCATGGGACGAGCCGCTGCGTTACTAATCGTGAACTCAGGCAAATTCAGCCTGAGCATTTCGCATATAGGGAGAGTGCAATGACAAAGAATCCTACAAACCAAGTGTCGCGCCGGCGATTCATCAAATCGGCGGTCAAGGGCAGCGTCGCCTCGGCGGTCGTGCTGCAAGGTTTTCCGTCCATCGTCCCTGTTTCAGTGTTCGGAAGCAACGCGCCCAGCAACCGGATTAATGTTGGCGCCATCGGTACAGGGCGCATCTCGCGCTCACATGACCTGCCGGGTGTTTTGCGCTACGAGAGCGCCAGAGTCATAGCGGTCTGTGACCTGGACAGCAAACGAGTAGACGATGCCAAAAAATTAGTTAACGACTACTACGGCAAGAAGACCGGAAAGACCTATGACGGTGTCACAGGGTATGCCAATTACCGCGAGCTTCTCAAGAACAAAGACCTGGACGCTGTCGTGATCAGCACGCCCGATCACTGGCACGCTCTCATCGCCATAGATGCTGTGGAAGCCGGTAAGGACGTTTATTTACAGAAGCCTGCGTCACTCACCATTGCCGAAGGCCGGGCGCTAAGCAACGCGGTTCACCGTACCGGTCGCATCTTTCAGATTGGCAGTCAGCAACGCTCATCACCACAATTTCGCTACGCGGCGGAGTTAGTCCGCAATGGCAGGCTAGGACAATTGAAGACTGTGCTGGTTGGTCTTCCGGTTGACCCGTCCGGCGAGGAAGAGCCGTTGATGCCGGTTCCCCGCAACCTCAACTACGAGATGTGGCTGGGCTCTACCCCTTACGTAAGCTACACAGAGAAGCGTGTCCACCCGCAAACCGGTTATGACCGTCCAGGCTGGTTGCGTTGCGAGCAGTTCGGCGCAGGGATGATTACGGGGTGGGGGGCTCACCACATAGACAGTGCGCATTGGGGGATGGGGACAGAATATACAGGACCGCTCGAAGTGTCCGGCAAGGCAGAATTCCCGACGAAGGGATTATGGGATGTGCACGGCAAATTTAAGACAGAGGGGTTATATGAAGGTGGGGTGAGAATGATGGTTAGTGATGATTTTCCCAACGGCATCAAATTCGAGGGAACCGAAGGGTGGTTGTTCGTCTCTCGTGGGAATGAATCGGTAACCTCCAGCGACCCTGTAGCAAAGTTAAAGGACAACACGGCTCTGGCTGCCAGTGATCCTAAAATCATCACTTCGGTCATCGGAGAAGGTGAGATACACCTCTACGAAAGCAAAAATCATCACGCCAACTGGCTCGATTGTGTGAGGTCGCGGCAACAACCCATCGCACCAGTAGAGGTGGCGCACAGGTCATGCTCTGCCTGTCTGCTGCATCACATTGCGATGAAACTCAAGCGCAAAGTATTCTGGGATCCGCTCAAGGAGCGCTTCAAAAATGACGACGAGGCTAACACTTTGTTATCGCGCCCACAGCGCTTCCCTTATGCCATTAGTTGATAGAGGCAGTAGGCAGTAAGAGATTCGATAGTGATGAAAATGTATTGTTGCTACTGTTTCTTTGCCGCGTAGCGGCTGGTTGACTTTAGCCGTGGGTTTCAACCCACGGTGGCGAGTTTGGCAATCTCCCTCGTCGCGTCAGCGACGAATGAATTCAGCCGTCGTTGACGCGACGAGGGAGTAATTCCCCCATCGGTTCCCGGCGTTGAAACACCGGGCTAAAATCAGCTTGCCGCTACGCGGCAGGATACATCAGCATTACATTTTCATCACTACCAGAGATTCATCTGTAGTAATTATTGAGTAGTTCTAAACGGTTAGGTAATGACTTTGACTGCCTACTACGTACCAATTCTAAAACTGCCTACTGCCTACTCTATCCGAAGTCAGTCAATCTTATTTTTGGAGGTAGAAACATGGTCACGAGTCGAGATGTAGTAGTTGCTCTTATCGCCATAGGCGCGACACTCTTTGTTGTTGCTGTTGCTCATTCACAAACCCCCGTCATGCAATCTTCAGCTTTCGATTGGAATGCGATTCCTACAAAGAAAACTGATGTCGGTTCGGTGCGACAATTCTTTCGGGCACCGACGGCAACGCTGGACGAGTTGGAGTGTCATGTGACGACCTTAAACCCTGGAGAGACATCGCATGCTCCGCACAAGCATCCGAACGAAGAACTGGTGATTGTGAAGGAAGGCACTGTTGAGGTTTTGGTGAATGGCGAGATGAAAAAGGTCTCACAAGGGTCGGTAATCTTCAACGCATCGAATCAGTTGCACGCCATCAGAAATGTTGGCACCACCCCAGCAACCTATCATGTCGTCAATTGGAAGTCGCCTGGAATGATGAAGAAGAACTAGCAAAAGCAATTGCTCAACAATAGCTCTTACAGATGAGGAGAAGACGCGCTATTGTTGAGCAATTGATGAAGCTACGCGGTATCAATCGGCAGTTAATCTCTGTGTCGCTTGCGAATCTTTCATACTCGCAAGCGACAGGACGGTTCT
>JANMSG010000773.1:0-5486 GCA_031389065.1 Acidobacteriota bacterium
CGGCGTGATAGGCGGTGGGTTGGCTCTTTGCTTCATCGTCTTGATTTTTCGTGCTGTATGGCAAGGCTTGAAATCGCCTGACGCATTGTTTGCGGCGCTTGCGTTAGGGAGTGGAGCGGGGATATTCGCTATGCTTGTACATAGTCTGTTCGATTTTAATTTGCAGATCCCGTCGAACGCTTTATTGTTTTTGACGCTTTGCGCAATGGTTTCGCACATTGCCTCTGTAACCAGCATTGCAAATAAATCTTTGCAAAAATCTGTGCCAATTGGTCTTGCAGAGGTAGCTTAGAAGGTTAGAAGGAGTACCGATATGAAGTTGAATATCGAAAAGATGCGCGTATCTTTATTGAGGGTTATTTCCAGTTGTTTATCGCTTTTGCTGTTTTTGACAAGCAGTATTGCTGTTGCGCAAGAGGGTCGCCCATCGCAGAGTAAACCTTCCAATCAATCATCCGGTGGCACCAGTTCGCCAAATATTCTGATTGATTCCGATGAAGATTATCGCGTCGGCGTAAGCGACGTTATAGATATTAAAGTAGAAGATGCCGCGCAGTTGAATGGCACATTTCGCGTCCCTGCTTCCGGCACGATTGCCATGAATTACCTGAAGCGCATCAACGTGTTGAACAAAACGACTGAAGAGATTGAAAAGTTGATAGCGGACGGTTTGCGCGGCAGATATTTGAAAGACCCGCAGGTTCACGTCACCGTTGTGCAAGTCAACAGCCGCTCGTTTTTTATCCAAGGCGCGGTGCAACGTCCCGGGGTTTATCAAATCGAAGGTCGCACCTCGCTCTTCAAATTGATAAACGTCGCTGGCGGAATGAACGAGAATAGCGGTTCGACAGCTTATATCCTTCGTGAAAGCAAATCGCCGCATCAAGCAAAAGAGAAGGAGCAGAATGTATCATCAACTGACCCCCCAAAGCCGCAACCTGTGGTGTCGGATGCCTCGCCTTCTGCACATGATCAAGACCAGTCGGAAAACGTAGAGTATGAACTTTTGACGGTAAATTTAAGCAAATTTCGTAAAGGGCAGATTCCGCAGAACGTAACCATTCTGCCGGGCGATATTGTCACTATCCCGGTGACCGATGTTTTCTTTGTTGCCGGTGAAGTAAATCATCCCGGCGAATTCGCTTTGAAGGAAGGCACGACTTTGCGTCAGGCTTTGTCTCTGGCGCAGGGCACCAAGTTCGAGGCGGCGGCTTCGCGCACGCTCATTGTTCGTGAAGATGCAGCGACGGGCAAGCGGGAAGAGATAATTGTTGATTTGAACGCTGTGATGAGCGCAAAAAAAAGTGATGTGGCGATCATGGCTAACGATATCATCATCGTCCCCAACAGCCGCTTGAAATCTGTCGGCGGCGCACTATTAAAAGCTTTCGGTGGGAGCGCCGCGCGAATGCCTGTCCGGTATTAAAAAGTTTGGAGTCTGGAGTCTAGGGTCCAGTGTC
This sequence comes from Acidobacteriota bacterium, assembly GCA_031389065.1. Classification (GTDB taxonomy): domain Bacteria; phylum Acidobacteriota; class Blastocatellia; order UBA7656; family UBA7656; genus JACQDB01. Next base: position 1,461 of record JANMSG010000773.1, read on the forward strand.
AGGAACAATGATGAATAGGAAGCATTTGCCAGAAAAATTAATTTTTGATGTAAAGAGGCAGAGTCATTTATGGTTTCTGATATCCTCAGACTCCAGACTCCAGACTCCAGACTCCAGACTTGGAGGAAGCTATGTCTGACGACAGAACCGATCTTGAAAAAGTTTCTCCTTCTGAAATCGTTCAGGAAGAGATTCCAGAACTATATCCGCGCTATCCGGGAATAGCCGGAAACCTGAACACAGGTTCTTATGGCTACGGGCACGGCGAGGAAGGCAAGGAAGACAAAGTTCATCTACGCGAAGTGTGGCGCATCGTTCGACGCCGCAAATGGATGATCGCCACCATCGCGCTTATCGTTACGACGCTCGTCACCATTGATATGTATAGAGCCAGATCAGTTTACGAAGCTTCCACTCTGGTCGAGGTTGGCAAAGATAAAGCCGTATTGAATCGCCCGGACGCCATGGTTTATCAGGATGATTACGACCCCTATTATCAGGTTAATATCAAAACCAAAATCCTGATTCTGAGAAGTCCGGCTTTGATGGAAGATGTGGTGGTCAGACATAAACTCTACAACGAACCTGCGCTACTCAATTCCGGTGGCAAAAAATCCATAAGCGAAGCCTTGGGTTTAATAAGCGCCAGACTCACGGGGAAAAATTTTATCGAGCCTCCGGGTGAAACGATCAAGCTGGCACCGCTTGAAAATTTTTTATACACCGGTTCAGCGGAAGATAGTGAAAAATTGCGCCCTTATGTTGGCGTAATTCAGGGCGGCTTGGACATTCAGCCAATCAGAGACACGCGCGCCATTCGCATCTCTTACACGCATACTGACCAGAAAATGGCAAAGCTTGTCGCCGATGCAGTGACCGACAGCTTCCTGAAGAAAAATTTTGAGAACAAAACGCAAAAGTTTGAGGATACCGCCGGTTGGCTGGAAACTTCCATGCGCGAATTGAAGGCGAAAGTCGAGAAAGCTGAAGAGGCGCTGGCGAAATACACCCGCGACCATGAGATTTTTTCAACTGATGGTAAGGCCACTTTGACAACCGATAAACTGTCGCGCTTGCACGAGGCATCGCTCAAAGCTGAAAGCGACAGAATGATCAAGCAATCACTTCTTGAAGAGGTGAAGGCTGGCAGGGTAAAAGAACTTCCGGAAGCTTTCGCAAGTTTAGCGAATCAATCCGGCACAAAACTGGCAGATCTGCAAAAACAGTTGGCAGACCTTGAAACGAAAAAAGCGATTTTAGATACGAAATATGGGCCGGATTTTCCAGAGTTAAAAGATACAGTTCAAAAAATCGAAACCATCAGGCAACAGATAGCAGCCAACAGCAAAACGCTGGAGCAATCTATTCAAATCGAATACGACCGCGCCGTCCGTGACGAACAGGCAATCAAACAACAATTGGAACGCGCCAAAGGTGAAGCCGTTCAGCAAAATCAAGATTCCATCCAATACAATATCCTTAACCAGGATGTTGAAATAAATAAACAGCTTTATCGCGACTTTCTAAACAAAACCAATCAGGCAAAATTGCAAGTCGCAGAGCAGGAGAATAATTTGCGCTTGATCCAGGGAGCGCAAATACCCGGCGCTCCTTCTGGTCCGAACCGTTATCGCTCCATCATGATGGGTTTGATTTTAAGTCTTGGCGCAGGCTTAGGCCTGGCTTTCCTGCTTGAATATATGGATAACACAATTAAGACCGTTGAAGATGTTGCGCGATACGCGCAATTGCCTGCTTTAAGCGTCATCCCTTCAACGCTTTCTCCCGCCTCGCGCTTGTCTTTAGTGAAAAAGAAGAGCAAAACCCTTACCAATGGGAAGCTTCAAACAGCGTCTGGCGAATTGGCTTTGCGATCATCTCAACTGACAGTTTTAGATTCGCGCTCGTCCGCCGCAGAAGCGTATCGCGTGCTAAGAACATCAGTCCTGCTTTCCACAGCAGGGCATGCGCCGAAGTTGATTTTAATAACCAGCGGACAGCCCGGTGAAGGCAAAACCACGACGGTCGCTAACACGGCAATCTCACTGGCGCAACTGGGCGCATCGGTATTGATTATTGATTGTGATCTGCGTCGCCCAACCATGCACAAAGTTTTTGGCGTAGATAACCTGTCAGGCCTTTCAACATATCTTTCACGTGACATAGAGTTAGACAAACTCATACAGAAATTACCTGTAGAAGGTTCTAATGTGTCGTTGTTGCCAAGCGGTTCCATTCCACCGAACCCTGCGGAGTTAATCAGTTCTGAAAGGATGAAAGAATTGTTGGCTACGTTATCAGAGCGTTACGACCACATTTTGATAGATTCGCCGCCGCTGATAAACGTAACAGACCCTGTGATCCTTTCAACGATGGTGGACGGCGTGATTCTGGTAGTGCAAAGCAATAAGACTTCGCGCGAGATTGTGCGTCGCGCGCGTCAGGAACTGACAACCGTAGGCGCAAAAATTTTTGGCGTGGTGTTGAACAATGTTGATCTGCGCCGCGACGGTTACAGCGACTATTACTATTACCGTTATTACAGTGGTTACGGCAAAGACGAAGCAGCAGGTGATTGAAAGAAGTGCCTGTTGAATCATACTAATAAATCTCGATGACTTCCAAACAACCAGTTGTGTCTGCATTGCTTCCGATAGATGAACATTTCGATCTTTGTATAGAGGCCGGACGCACGGAAAAAAATTACTGGCACGACCTTTGGCGTTACCGCGAGTTGTTTTACTTTCTGGCGTGGCGCGACATTCTAGTACGTTATAAACAGACGGTGATCGGTATCGCCTGGGCACTAATTCGGCCTTTCCTGACGATGGTGATCTTCACCATTATTTTCGGTAAGATTGCCAAACTCCCCGCGCCGGGTGACGTGCCGTACCCGCTGTTGGTATTCGCCGCGATGCTGCCGTGGCAATTCTTTTCGACTGCGCTGAGTGAATCGAGCAATAGCCTGATCGGCAACGCCAATCTAATCTCCAAAGTCTACTTCCCTCGCTTAATCGTTCCTGCAAGTTCCGTCATCACAAGTTTCGTAGATTTTTTGATTACCTTGGTACTGATGGCATTGATGATGCTTTGGTATGGGTTTTGGCCGGATTGGCGGATATTGGCGTTGCCGCTCTTTATCGCGTTGACCTTTGCTACTGCATTTGGGGCAGGACTGTGGTTGTGCGCCTTGAATGTGAAATATCGGGACTTCCGCTACATCGTGCCCTTTATCGTGCAATTTGGCTTATACGTCTCTCCGGTTGGGTTCAGCAGTTCAGTTGTGCCGGAGCGATTGCAGTTGCTATATGCTTGTAATCCTATGGTAGGCATAGTTGACGGCTTCCGCTGGTCGTTGTTGCAAGGCAAGACACCGCTGCCAACGCTGTCCCTGGTGGTTTCGACAAGCATTACCATGATTCTCTGTCTTACGGGCATTCGATATTTCAGGCAAACTGAAAAGACCTTTGCAGATGTTATCTAGGGCAGAGAATATGCAGACTAAGCTAAACAGGGAACTCTTAACTCATGAGTGATGTCGTTATTCGTGCCGAAAACTTGAGCAAAAAATATAGGATTCAACACCAGCAGGAACGCCAGCCCTATATTGCGCTTCGCGATGTCTTCACTGACAAACTTTTGTTACCTTGGCGCTGGCTAAAACAGCAAAGAACCACTCAGCACTCAGCATCCAGCACTCAGCCCTCAACAGAAGATTTCTGGGCACTCAAAGACGTCTCCTTTGAAATTAAGCGAGGTGAGGTGGTAGGCATTATCGGGCGAAATGGGGCAGGCAAATCTACATTGCTGAAGATCCTGAGCCGCATTACAGAACCAACTAAGGGGTGTGTGCGCATTCGAGGGAGGGTCGCTAGTCTCCTCGAAGTCGGCACTGGTTTTCACCCTGAACTCACAGGTCGCGAAAACATCTTTCTGAATGGTGCAATTCTGGGAATGACACGCGAAGAGATTAAACAAAAATTTGACGAGATCGTCGCTTTTGCCGAAATCGAAAAATTTCTCGAT
>JANMSG010000812.1:0-4184 GCA_031389065.1 Acidobacteriota bacterium
CTATTGGGCGAAGCCGCTCAGGGGTCAAAGCAGCATGTGACCGTTTCGTATCTACAAATACCTTCGGACAAGAAAGGAACCGTACTTGTCCTCAATGCCGCAGGGTTCAAATAGCGGTTTACTGGGTTGTCGGGTCTTAGCGATTCTCTGACAGGCGCTTCGCCGTTCCACCAATAAACTGTAGCTAAGGCAAATTTCGCATGGTTAGTTTCAACTCAACGCCGGAAGGATAATTTCAAAAGTTGTGCCAATGCCAACTTCGCTTTCAAAGCGTATGCTGCCGTTGTGCAGTTGCATGGCGCGGAAGGCTTGCGCCAGTCCTATGCCTGTGCCGCCTTTTTTGGTTGTGAAGAAGAGATTGAATATGCGGTCGCGCGCTTCGTACGGGATGCCTATGCCTCTGTCTGTAATGATGATTTTCACTAAATCGTCCTTGTCGCGCAGTGTAGCTATTTTTAAAGGACCGCCTTCGGGCATGGACTGACAACCATTCAAGATCACATTCAACAAGGTCTGCTTGAGCAAATCAGAATCGCCTTTGACCATCAATTTTCCGACGCTGAGTTCTCTATTGATAATCACGCCGCGCTCTGCCGCTTCCATAGAGGCAAGGGCGACAACTTGATTAATGATGGCGTTCAAATCAAGCGGCTCATGGTTGACTTCGACTGGCCGCGTGAAATTGAGAAAAGTTTGCACGACGCGGTCTAATCGCCTGATTTCAGAATCCAGGATTTCGATTTGCGGCGAAGGGTCTGCGGAACCTGATTCAACCTTCGAGCGCAAGATCTCAAGATGAATCACCATAGAGTTGAGCGGATTTTTTACTTCGTGGGCGATGCCCGAGGTGATGCGTCCCAAATCCGCCAGCTTTTTCGAGATGTCCCACTGCGACTCAAATTTCTTGAACGATTCGTAATCGCGCAGACTGACAAGCGCGCCGACTGTGGCTCCCGCATCTTCAATGTATTGCACCGACGCAATCAACTGTTTGCCGTTCAAATCGCCTGTGCCTCGCAAGGTCATACGCGGTATCGAACGACGTTCATTAAACGACCTTTCCACCAGATTGACGAGGGGGTGATTACTGCCCAACGATTCATCAATCGGTAAACCCGTCAATTCCATATCTTTCAAGCCAAGAATCTCTTCGGCATCGGGACTGGCCAAAATGACGCGGCCTTCCCGGTTGATCAAAAGCAAACGATCTTCGAGATGCCCGATCACTTGACGAAGGCGGCCGCGCATAATCTCTAACTCTGAGCGTTCATCGGCAATCCTTGCGCCCAACTGCTTCAAGCGCGCTGTCACACCGGTCACCACTTCATCGTGGGGCACCTTTCCAGTAAATGCTGCTTCGGGACTGCCTTCCATTTCAAGTCGGTCAATGCTGCTGGAGATGAACGCCAGAGGGCGCAGTAAATGATTGGCAGAGATGCCCGCCACGATGGCTGCAACAATGATCGCCAGCAATCCAATCAAGATATTTTGTACAATTGGGGAAGTCAGTTCACGACTAATTTGAGTAGCCGATACGCCTATGTGAAGCTTACCTTTCAACGGTTCATCAAACAACGCCGTCTGGAATTCATAAATCGGGCTTCTCCAAAATAGGTGCGCCAGTTGAATATAACTATTCTCTTTTTCAAGGTCTTCTAAATTTGGCTTTTGCTCAGAAAGATTGCCAATAATATGTTGATTCGCCACCAGAGCTTTCTCTCCCTCTTCATCGGCAGCAATCTTGCCTTCATCGTCGGTAATGTATAAATAGATGATGGGTCCGGGAGAAGCTATCGTTGATTCCATCAATTCTCGCGTACTCGAATTACTTTTCTTTGCCAGCCAGACATAGGTGTCACCATCCTTGAGCACCAAGTCTTGTTTCACGGCGTAGGATATTTGTTTGGAAAGTCGCTCGGTTTGTTCTTCGGTGCGCGTGATTAAAAAGCTTGTGAGATTGGCTACATTGGCAAACGTATAAACCCCTACAATCGTGGCGACCAGCAAAGTGATCAAGGCAATCGCTCGGCCGCGCAAACTGAGACGCGGGAAAAACGAGAAGCTCTGAACATAGGCGCTGGGCGCGGGTTCGGTTTCTTCGATGATTTGTGCGCGTGCTATTTCCATGACAGCATGTAGAAACGGCTGAAAATCCCCTCTGCTCCTATTGCTAGTACTCTTGATTCAACTGGTGAGGTAGGGCTTGCGAAGAATTCTAAATGACTTTTCGCAACAAATCTAATCCAATTCTTATACTTCAATCCATCTGTTCTTCGCCAGCGTCGCGATAGGCTTTCAATTTGTTATGCAAAGTTTTGAGGCTGATGCGTAGAGTTTCAGCGGTTCGCGTCTTGTTATAATCGGTTCGCGCCAGTGTGCTGAGAATCACTCTGCGCTCCACTTCGTCAAGCGGCATGCCAATGGGAATCATCACCGAGTCCGTGATTGGCACAGAATCCGAATTGATGATATGCGCCGGCAAATAGCGTTTTTCGATTTGCTCGCCGGGGCAAATCACAATCGCTCTTTCGATGACGTTGCGAAGTTCGCGAACATTGCCGGGCCAGTTATAACTCATCAGCGCATCCATCGCCTCTGTCGAAATCACTTGTGCGGGTTTGTTATGGCGCTTACTCAACGATTCAATCATATGATTTACCAGTAAGGGCACGTCATCGCAACGATCGCGCAGAGGCGGCAGATGAATATTGATGACATTCAAACGATAAAGCAAATCTTCTCTCAGGGTATTGGATTGAACGGCTTTGAAAGGATCTTTGTTGGTAGCGGCGATAACGCGAACATCAACGTTAACCTCTTTTGACGAACCCAGCCGACGCACATTTTTATCTTCCAGAACTCTAAGCAATTTCGCCTGCAGCAAAAAAGGCATTTCGGCGATTTCATCGAGCAAAAGCGTTCCGTTATTCGCCAATTCAAAACAGCCTATGCGCCGGTCTGCGGCGCCAGTGAACGCGCCACGCTCGTGACCGAACAACTCCGATTCCATAAGCGTTTCGGGAACCGCAGCGCAGTTGATCGCTATGAACGCCTGGGCTGAGCGTTGGCTGAGTTGGTGTATGGTACGCGATGCCATCTCTTTGCCGGTGCCCGATTCGCCGGTAATTAAAACGGAAACTGCGCTCGGGGCGACTTGTTCTATCAGCGTGTAAACCTCGCGCATCGGGTCAGAGTTGCCGATCATATCGCCAAAGGCGCCATATTCGCGCAGCTGGCGACGCAGCAATTCATTCTCGCGTCTCGTGTTGCTGTATTCGATCGCTTTCTTCAAAACCAGTTGCAGCCGACGCATATCAACAGGCTTTTCAAAATAGTAGAAGGCGCCCTCGTCTTTGACCGAACGAATCGCCGCATCAACAGAGCCTTGCCCGGTTAACAACACGACTAAAATTTCAGGATGTGATTCTCTGAGTCGGCTCAGTAATTGAAAGCCATCCAGATTCGGCATAATGACATCAGAAATGACGACGGAAGGGGAAAAATTATCCACGAGTTGCAAAGCGACCAGACCATCTGCGGCAGTCTCCGCTTCATAGCCCCAACGCGCAACCAGTTCCTTTAATCCGTGACGCGCAGACTCTTCATCATCAACAATCAATACTCGATGATTCGACATAGCGCGCTAAGTTTAGCACATTCTTTCCGCGATAATAGAGCCCTTATCTTTATCTTCCCTTCAAGAAGGCAATAAAAAGTGAGAACGGATAGAAAGAAGATAGATTTCGCTTAAACGCAAGAGGGAAATTCAAGGCCGCCAATTTAAAAAGGGATTAGCAACCACAGATTACACGAACACTCATGAATGGGTTTCTCAATCGCATCAGTATTTGGGTGATTCCTGTGATTTGTAGTTCTCTTTCTTTTTTGCCTTTGACAAATCCTACTCCCACGTTTCGTTGAACCCTTCTATCAAAATAATTCCTCTTAGTAAATGGTAGGTCAGAATGACGACAATTGTGTCATTCTGATTATTCGTCATCCACGATATTTTGGTTAGTTTAGGTAATAGAACTCTCTCTTTTGAAACGATTTATCGTCAGCACTTCTTGGAACCAGGATTGCTCTATATGGCTGGGATTCGATTGTCCGAACGAGTTTTACGGGTTGAGGGAAACATTTGTATATTCCCTTCTTTTGCGGAGAATTATTATATATTTGTTGAA
>JANMSG010000896.1:0-4845 GCA_031389065.1 Acidobacteriota bacterium
CGAGCGCAAATGACTGGCGACGCGACTTCCTTTATGAAAGAACTCGACGGTCGCAGCCGTCAAGCGCGCCTCCACTTGCTGCTTGATCAAAGAATGCGGCAGGCTGTAAAAGTGAGAATCGACCTCGGCGTGATAATCAAGTCCGACGCGAACCTTCTTCCACTGGGCAAAGTCATAGGGCGTTTGCGGTAAAGCTAACAACTGCGCCTGATCCAGGGCGGCAAACTGGGAGGCTCTGGTGCCGGGCAGTTTTTTGAACGGACGATTATTAAGATCGGTCAACAGAGCGGCGATCGCCTGGTTCAAATCCATCAGCGAGAAAAAGCTGTGATGGCGAAGTCGGGCAAGAATCCAGCGCTCGACCACCTGCACCGTGACTTCGACTTTGGCTTTGTCCTTGGGTTTGTAAGGACGCGCCGCAATGACCCCAAAGCCATAATGGGCGGCAAAGTCATCATAGGTGGGATTGATATCGGGTTCATAGCGACAGGTTTTGTGAACCCCGCTTTTGAGATTGTCTGGAATCACCAACTTCGTGACGCCGCCGAAAAAGTCGAAGGCTCTTTGATGTGAGGCGATCCAATCACTCAGGCTTTGCGACAGCGTGGCTTCGGCAAAGGTATAGTTAGAAGCGCCCAAGACGGCGACGAAAATCTGCGCCTGATGAGTCCGTCCACTGGCGGCATCAAAAATGGCAACCGTGGGACCGCAGTAATCGACAAAGAGTTTTTCGCCGCCGCGATGGAGTTGGCGCATACTGGGGCGGAGGCCTTGTCGCCACTCTTTGTAGAGAACGCAAAACTGTGTGTAGCTGTAGGCTTGCTTCTGATGTTGTGTTTGGTACTCTTGCCAAAGCAGAAAGCGGGTCACGCCTTTGCGCTTGAGTTGTTGATGAAGCTGAATGGACGAGAACACGAGCGATAGACGGAAGCGAAGAACGCGGTACGAAGTCGAGGAGTGTATCGTACTCAGCTCGTCGTGGATGCTTCAGAACAGCTACTTCGTGTTGACCGTAGGGCAGCAGATCACACGCAAAATTAATTGGCAAACGTGGGCATGGCGACCACTCTTCACGATGCAATTAACCTCTCTCGTCCATCGCAAGACGAAATGCAGATGTCACTAGATGAGAGCGAACAGCGCGTCGAACTGCGACCAACTCTGTTACGGTTCGGAGGTGTCCGCTGGTGGTTTCAATGCCCGGAGTGTATGAAGCGTTGTGTTAAGCTCTATAAGCCGCCAGACGCAGTATTTCGTTGTCGGCAATGTCATAATTTGACATACCGAAGTTGCAATCAGAGTGAGGTACGAATCGCAACGACCTGTGGCGAACAGATGAATGCCACGATCAGGGAAGCGAACCGTCACTGGCGACGTAAGCGCGACTGCTGGAAAGGCGACCCTGATCGAGTCACCTGGTTCAACAAGATTTTCGGCGATAGGATTGTATGTCCCACAGCAACCAGGACAAGCAAACTCAAGAACAATTGATTGGATACTCAGTAGAGATTGATTCCCGTTGGTGATGTCACACAAGCAAGAAACTCTGGTTCCTGGCCTGGTTTCCCCATTGAGCTTTCTCAAGCAATTCCGCGAGAATCCTTTACCTTGGCATTTTGATGACAAGACGTACCATCTCCAGCGTCTTCACAACCCCTACCTCAGTGGGCTCCGACTTGAAGATGCCGTCCGCTGAGCGCCGAATCATCATCGTAGCTTGAAGAGTGTAAGTAACGCCCTCATAAGCCTGATGTACGAAGTGCCCCTCCTCGTCCGTAGCCGCGCTCTTGGGCGCATCCTCACCGCCGCTTTTGGAGAGAGTAACATTCGCGCCGCTCACCGGCTTGCCATCGGGCGTGACCACAATCCCACTGACGGCAATCGTCGGGTACCTGCCCTGGAGAACAAAGTCACCCAGATCAATGGACGCACCATCGCCGATGGTAAGGATCTGTGCATCGGCGCTTGATGCTGCATTCGGGTAGAAAGACGCCAGGAATGGTGCAGCGGAGAGCAACTGGCGACCTCTGCCATTCACCGCCAGCAGATATCGGCCCGCGGGTATCTGGTCGATGGCAAATCTGCCCTCCTCTTTGGGCGAAGTACCGTCCACTTGTCCCCCTCCCGGCACATCCTTAGCGAGCCACAGCTCGACTTGGGCCTCAGACACCGGCCTACCTTCCTGGTCGATGAGCCGACCGTTCAACGACGCCATCGAGGTGGTATGGTAAATCGCGGAGGCGACACCGCCACCAATGAGTTCGACCGCCTTCTCCTCGGCACCGCGTAGCTTTCCGGTCACGCCTGTGTACACGCGATAACTCCCCGGTGCCAGGTCGAAGGTCTCGAAGTAGCCGCTCGCGTCCGACTTGAGCTTGAGCCGCTTGTCGCCACCTTCGACGGTTACCTGGAGATCGCTGAGTGGCTTTATTACATGGGGCTTCGAGTATTCCCAGGAGAAGCGATAGGAAAAACCGTAGAGCATGGTTGGCAGCTCGCCCCGCACGACGCGACGCAGATAACTAAGGTCAGGTTTTGCCTGGTCGTCGAGCGGTCTGGTTCGGCTGCACGAGAATGCTCCCAGTCCGCCCTTACCGTTCTGGGAAGCATAAACGACATAGCGCTTTCCGACTTCGAAGCCCACATCACAGGAGGTGCCTGAGCTGCGGAGTTCGATCTCCTTGCCACCGTCCCCTTTGAAGTATTCCTGCACAGAGAAGCGTGCCACTTGTCCTTCATGATGGAGCATAGGTTTGCCCTCCGAATCGAGCACGGGCTTGCCATCCTCGATGACCTCGCGAGTGGGCCAGATGACCTTCTCTGCCGTTCCTGTGAAAATAAGGAACGCCTGCTGATAGGCCGTGTCCGGCTCAATTTGCGCACAACTGCAAGCTCGTACTTGGTGTGAAGGAGCCATAAGCATGAGCCCTATCAAAATAAGCCCAAGTGCAAGGAAGAATCTGCTGTGTGCCATATCGAGACCTCCTGTAGGAAGATTCGGCATGAATGTTTGCATAGGCGAGCAAGCTTTGGCGAGTGCGCCTGTCGTTGCAAGAGAAACCTAATTCTCACTCGTGGGTTCGCAAAAGCAAGACCGCCAATCCCGGCAAGGGCAACCGAATGCATCCAAGTAGCTGGCGGATTTTGGTTCCCATCGCTATCGGGCTTTTCTCTTTCGTAAGCTTGATAGATGAAAGGTAGAGGCGTATGATTTCGCAGTTTTCATAGTTATAAAACTTAACAAGCTGAGTAACCTTCAGCGGTTTAGGTAGCGAAGCATACACGGATCAAAGTTTGGCATAGCATTAACAAGTTTATGATAAGCATAACAAGTTTGCCTTATCATAAGCCTTTTTTCGGGGTCTAATTCCTGTTGGGCCGACCTTCGGCGTCGGCGAAGGAGGGGTACACTTGAACGACAAGTCTGGAAGAGAACAGAGCACACCCGTTCCAATCACCCGGCGCGGCTTCGGGCAAGCCCTCGGCCTGGCTGCCGCCGCGACGACGGTGCCGCGCCTTCTCAGCACGGCATCCGCCCAGGTACCCGATCAAGCGGCGGCAACCGGCGGAAGTGACCAGCTCTGCGATCTCAGTGCGGTGGAGTTAACGGCCAGAATCCGTCGCCGAGAGGTCTCCGCCCGTGAGGTCATGGCGGCTCACCTGGCGCGCATCGAACGCATCAACCCGAAAGTCAACGCCATTGTCACGCTGGTAGCAGAGCGTGCCATGGCAGACGCAGCGCGGGCCGATGAACTGGCGGCCAGAGGCGGCACTCTGGGTGTTCTGCACGGCCTGCCTGTCGCCCACAAGGATCTCGTGGACACGGCGGGCATTCGCACGACGCTGGGGTCGCTGTTCTATCGCGACAACGTGCCGACGCAAGACGCGGCAATCGTGACCCGCATTCGTGCGGCCGGAGCCATTACCTGCGGCAAGACCAACACCCCTGAATTCGGCGCCGGGTCGCAGACGTTCAACAAGGTGTTTGGCGCGACACGCAATCCTTACGACGTGACCAAGACGTGCGGCGGCAGCAGCGGCGGGGCGGCCGTGGCGCTTGCCTGTGGGATGGTACCGATTGCCGACGGCAGCGATGCGGGCGGGTCACTGCGCAATCCGGCGGCCTTCTGCAACATCGTCGGTCTTCGCCCGTCGCCTGGCCGCGTGCCCGGCAATTCCAGCAGCTGGTCGCCGCTCTCCGTCTCGGGTCCGATGGCGCGGTCTGTGGCCGACCTGGCGCTCTTCCTGAGCGCGATCGCCGGATACAATCCGAGCAGTCCGCTCTCCATACGCGAAGACGGCGACCAGTTTCGCTTGCCGCTCGATCGTGAATTCAAGGGCGTACGCCTCGCCTGGTGGCGAGGCCTTGGTGGCATTCCCTTCGAGGCGGAAATTCGGCGGGTCGTCGACGCCAATCGGCGCGTCTTCGAGAGCCTCGGCTGCGTCGTCGAAGAGGCAGAGCCGGACTTCACCGGAGTGGATCAGGCTTTTCCCGCTCTACGGTTCGCGGGGAATTACCCGCGCTATGCTCCACTGGTGCGCCAACGGCCCGAGTGGGTCAAGGACACCATCAGATACGAGGTCTCGGAGGCGGAACGAATGACCGCTGCGGACATCGGGCGCGCGCTTGCCCGGCAGGCGCAGATGTACGAGCAGAGCCGCCAGTTCTTCGAACGTTTCGACTACTTCGTTCTTCCCGTCACGCAGGTCGCGCCGTTCGACGTGAGCGTGCCGTATCCGACACAGGTCGCCGGAACGGCAATGTCGACCTACATCGACTGGATGCGATCGTGCTGGTACATCAGCTTTATGTCGAATCCTGCCATCTCCGTGCCCGCTGGATTC
>JANMSG010000906.1:0-5412 GCA_031389065.1 Acidobacteriota bacterium
GTATGCGGGCGATAGATTTTCATCAATTGATCTATCGCCCGCATACGCGGGCTAGAAAAAGGTTTCCTTGCTGTGTCCCAGCCCTTACGGACTGGGCTAGATGCTGTCACCCGCTTCGCGGGTTCTTGGCTTGCTTTACGGCTTGCTCAGTAACCACACAATATTCAGACACTACTAAAAATCTCGTGTATCATGTCAAGGTCAGGTGACGATGTCAAGCGAGTCTTTCTCTTGTAATCCAGGCAATGGCACTCAATGATTTATCTGTTGATTGCAAATATCTGCTCACTATTTTGAAGTCACTATTCAGGTTTTTTCGTTTCGTTCTGCTGTGCTGGATTCGCTACATCCATCTCACTTGCAAGGCGACAAGGCTGCGCTTTTTCATATCGTTGTAAATCTATTTTCAGTTTGATAACCATGCTTGTCTGCCCTTGACGTTCAGCTTCGGCAATCATTTTTCTTTGCCACTCGGACGCTTCACTACAACGCCCCAGTTCAGCCAGCGCCATCGCCACAACCGCGCCGTGATTGACCGAGCCGGTCGCTTGATAGACAAGCCCTGCCAGTTGCAAAGCTCTTTTACCATCACGCAAATCGTATTGCGAACTGGTCGCCAGGAAATATGCCAGCGTAATCGCCGTTTGCCCTTTCTGTGGAAAAAGCGCGTGACCTTTTTCAAGCCCTTGCAAAGCCTTTTTATACTCTCTCTTTTTCATTAAGAGTTTCACTTGCTCAATCAAGGCATCTTCATGATCTGAATTCAATTCGACAACCCTGGAGAATGCGACTAAGGCTTCGTCCGGGCGTTGCGTTTTGAGCAATTCTTGTCCCAGCAGGTAATGCGCCTCCACGTCTTTTGGACTGAGTTCAAGTAAAGCCTTCAAGTGAAAGATTGCTTGCTTGGGTTGATTCTGTTTTGCCAACAAAAAGCCCAAATTATAATGCGCCGCAGCATTTGTCGGATGGAGTTTCAGGGCTTCCTGAAATTGCTCTATGGCTTCTTTGATATTTCCCAACTGCGCCAAAGCCGAGCCTAAATTTACACGCGCAGCAATACTATCGGCTTTGGCAGCAACGGCTTTACGAAACTCTTCTGCGGCATCAGAAAAGCTGCCCGCCTCGAAAGCCAGACGACCTCTCAAAAGATGGACGCGTTCGCCGCGCAGAAGTGCTTGCAGAGCATCAACGAGGGGGTCTGGAACGCGAACTCCCACCTGTCCCTGTTGCTGCAAATGCGATTGCGCTTTTTCAAGGTTGCCTAACCCTCTATATGCCATCGCCAAAGCGTAATGTATGCGATTGGCTTCAGGCACTTGCGCCAGAGCTTGTTCAAGATACTTTACGGCTTCCGCATAATTGCGCGTTGACAAAGACACCTGACCAAGCCCGTATTGCGCGGCTGCACATTGAGCATTGATGGTCAGAGCCTCTTTGAAACTGGCGAAGGCTTCCGGCAAACGATTTTGCTGCAAATAAATATTGCCTAGATTGACACTCACAGCTACATACTCAGGGCGCAATTGCCGTGCTAGTTTGTAATACGTGATCGCTTCTTCAATACGCCCTTCTTGCTGATAGATATTTCCGAGCAGATAAGCCCAGCGAAAATCTTTCGCCGCCAAATGGTGAGCGTTCAAATAACACTCCTGGGCGGGCTTGGTCATTGAGTACGCTTGATATGCCTGTCCCAGCAAACCGTAAACTTCACTTAGCTTACCATCGTCCGTTGATTTATCTTTTGCCAGAACCGACAAGGAGGTTCGCAAGGCAATCAATTGGTGGCGAATCTCCGCCTCCAATCCCTCCATATTCGGTTCGTGTACGGGAAGCAATCCGGCTTTTAGCGGCGGCAGCACATTACTTTCCTGCGCGGAACTTGATGTTTGAGGGGTAGCCAAAACGCCAAACATTCCCAGCAAAATCAAGCAAAGAGTAAGGCAGTGAATTCCTTTAGTTGTCATCGCAATTCTCTCAAGCCACTTTACAGACAATTTACTTTATCTCCGGTGATGCGCCTTCTTTGAGAATAATATAGCGGTCAATCGGCGGATTTTTCCATTCTTCGACTTTGCCCGATAGCCAATGGACTCGCAACGCTTCTACGCGATCAGAGGCGCCCAAGCCGACCAGCACTCTCGCGTCATGCGAAGAACAATACCCGCCATCTGTGCGAGCCCGTCGCCGTAAAGTGTTTTTTTTCGCTAAGACAATCTCCACACGAGCGCCTAACATATCTCCATTGTTTTTCGCGCCGACCAGACGCAGTCCCAGCCAGTGATTGCGGGTGCCGATTTGATTCAGCAACAGTCTGGCTTTTCCATTATTGTTTGTTATGACAACATCCGTGTCGCCGTCATTGTCTATATCGCCGAAGGCTGCGCCGCGACTGACCTCAAGAAGTTGGAAAGCCTCGCCAGCCTCTAAAGATGTCTCTTTGAAATCGCCCTTTCCGGTATTGTGAAACAATTGGTTCGGTTGCCCTAGCGGGTAAGGGTCGCCCTGGCGCGCTAAATTTTCTAAGATTTGAACCGCGCCGTTTGCCGAAAGCAAATCCAACCAACCATCGTTGTCATAATCAAACCACAGTGTTCCGAAACCCGTGTAGCGACGAGTCTGCATACCAAGACTCGCTTCACTGGTTCGATCCTCAAACAAGCCTTTGCCTGAATTGACGAAAAGCGTGTTGGTCTCTTCCATTAAATGCGTGATGAAAATGTCTTCATAACCGTCGCCGTTAAAATCTCCTGCATCCACCCCCATTCCTGCTTCTGCCTGCCCGTCTCGATTGACTGCCGCGCCGCCTAGTAATGCCTCGTTTTTGAAAGCGCCGTTCTTTTGATTGATCCAAAGCTGATTCGGGTTTCCGTCATTTGCCACATAAATGTCGAGCCATCCATCGTCGTTGAAATCATCCGTCACTACGCCTAGCCCGGAGCCGAATTCCTTACTGATTCCTGAAGCGATGGTCACATTCTCGAAAGTCCCGTCACCTTTGTTATGAAAAAGGCTATTCCCTACAGGCTTGAAAGCGCGTGGACTACAGTAGTCTTTGGCGCTGGTCTTGGCGTAGCAAGCGGGGCTATTGGCAGGCGAAAAATCCACGTAGTTGGCGACGAAAAGGTCTAACCAGCCATCTTTGTCGTAATCGAAAAATGCGGCGCTCGTACTCCATCTTTCATCGTCAGTCCCTGTCTTTTTTGTGACCTCGATAAAGGTCCCGTCGCCTTGATTCAGAAACATACGATTCGACCCCAGGTTGCAAACGTAGAGGTCTGGCCAGCCGTCATTGTTAATATCTCCGACCGCCGCGCCCATGCCGTATCCGTCTGCAAGGATACGGCTCTTTTCGGTAACATCGGTGAATTGCAATTTTCTCTTGCCTGCTTGATCTACGCTCAGGTCGTTGCGATAAAACCTGCTCCTGGGCGCTTGTGCGCCGCGCCATGGGAAAAGCGTTTTCTCAGGTTTGCTGTTGGGCTCAAGAACCGCTCCTTGTACCAGAAACACGTCAAGGTCGCCATCCTTGTCAAAATCAAACAACGCCGCGCCGGAGCCCATGATCTCCGGCAAATATAATTTTCCGGTCATGCCGTTGTAATGTTGAAAATCAAGCCCTACGTCGCTCGTCACATCATTGAAAATGAAAGAAGGGGTAGCAGATTTTCTCGTTTGTGCGGCAACTCCCTTTTGTGTAGCCAAACCGTAAGCTCGAAGACAGGCATCAAGCAAAAAGAGTGTCAGGATAAAAAAGCTTAGGCGTAATAATGCAGAACGAGGCATTTATTTTCCTGTTTCTCCTTTTAAAATTAATCATATCCAGCATTTTTGGACGACACACAATTGTCTGATTCAGCTTCTGTGGCGGCGTCAATTGGCGTTAGGCATTACATAATCCATCCAGCCAACCATCATTTCATCGTATGTGGGATCGCCCCATCGAACCGCTTTTGTCGGATCAGGATTGTACTTATTTTTAGGTGAATTATCGAAATGGGCGGTCACAATCAGCTTGGTTCCTTTTGCCATCGTAAGCGCCTTTTTCAGCCTGTAGATGGTCTGCCAGTTGAAATTGAATTGCGGAACCCAGAGCAATACTTCATGCCTGCCATCTGGATAAATCGCCTCGTACTTCATGTCTTTGCCGCGCAGGTGCATATGCGGCATATAATTAATCAGTTCGACATCCTGATCGAAAATGTAGGAGGCCGTTACCGCGTGATTAGCAGCGCCTGGCGGAATCTTGAAGAAATGATTGGGTACGGTTAACGTCCTGACCTCTTTATCAGGACGTTCCTTTGCAAAAACAAGCCCGACGCTTGTGCGGTCTTTTTCAGGTTGATTCAGGGCACCGCGAAAACTCGAATAGTGGATCTGTAAAACAATTACCGAACCTGCGGGAATCTTTTTTGCCATGCCCTGAGCATAGGTGTCCGGCGGTTTGCCTGGCGCATAAGAGGCTAGCAAGATGCTGAATAAATCAGAGCCTTGCTCGCTAAGGAGACGCTTGAAAACGGCTCCCCCATTAGGCAGTTTCGCGCCCTCATCTATCACAGGCGCGTCCATCTTGACACGCGCAAGTCCGCCTTCTTTATAAAAAATATCCAGCCCATTCCCGGTTTCGGAATTGCTCTGGGCACTGCCCTCTCTGGATTTAGCTATCGCTCTGGGCGTCAGAATGTGAGCGATGACGTGATGCACTACCTTCTTATTGCCCGGACGAATCTCCGCCGCTTGAATCCACTTATCTTCTCTGAAACTTGTAGGGATGGAATAATACACATACTTGTCAGGGGCCTTCGGCTCTATGACGTAATCCTCTGTCATGGAGAACACCTGATCGGGCTTGCCAATTTTCCAGGTTTCCGACTCATCAGGAAGAGGCGGCAGAAATTTCGCATCCCCCTCTTTCGCTCCCTGATCTACCCAATTTACTATCGTGTCAATCTCTGTTTGGCTCAGACGGGTAACATTTTCAAAATCGCCATGGCGCGGGTCTGCGTGCCAGGGCGGCATCTGTCGTGTAATAACTTTCTCGCGGATGGCACGTGCCCAGGGGCGCGCATCTTTGTAGGCGAGGATTGAAAAAGGCGCTATATCATTGGGGCGGTGACAGTCACCGCAATTTTTATAGAGGATAACGGCTACGTCTCTAGTGAAAATAATCTCTTTCTTAAACCTGGAATTGGCACTGGTGTTGGCCGTGCCAATAAGCAAACTACAAACTGTTACTGCGGCGAGTTGAACGGCAAGGATAAGTCTATTTGAATTCACTTGGGCTTCTCTGTCACCAACGAAATTGTAAATCGTCTGGATTACTTTATGATTAGATCTATAGCTTTAAGAAAATGTTTTTCCGGCGAAATGCCCGTTGCCTTGTACGGGCGGGCGTCTCTGCCCGCCCCTCGGTGA
>JANMSG010000968.1:0-4856 GCA_031389065.1 Acidobacteriota bacterium
AGCCGTCGCTGACGCGACGCGGAAGGGTAGATTTCTATGGCTTCCAGGCGTTGAAACACCTGGCTAAAGTCAGCCTGCCGCTACGCGGCAGTTCTCCGGCATTACATCTCTAGCACCACCCATTCTCTTCTCTTTCGCCCAAAAAACAATTTTATATTCATGTCCGAAAACGGCGAGACATTGCGAATTGAAAAGCGCAAAATAGCGTTATGATTTTAGACAATGAAAAATGTTACCTCGCCGCGCAGTCCCGCGATGCGCGTTTTGACGGTGTGTTTTTCACAGCCGTAACCAGCACAGGGATTTACTGTCGCCCTGTGTGTCCTGCAAAAACGCCGCGCAAACAAAATTGCCGTTTCTTCCCAACCGCCGCAGCAGCAGAAGGCGCGGGTTTTCGCCCCTGCTTGCGTTGTCGCCCTGAACTTTCGCCACATTCTCAAGATGACAAAAGCAGAGGAGTGGTGCGCCGCGCTCTCGCCAGAATTCAATCGGGAGAAATGGGCGAAAATAAACTCGGCGAATTAGCCAACGACCTCAATTTGAGCGAGAGACAATTGCGCAGGCTCTTCGTGCAGGAGTTCGGCTTGCCGCCTGTAGCTTTCGCGCAAACCCAAAAACTATTATTCGCCAAACGACTGCTACAGGAAACGCCGCTTTCCATGATTGACGTAGCGTTTAGCGCGGGCTTTGGCAGCGTGCGAAGATTCAATACTCTCTTTCGCTCCCGTTACGGACTCGCGCCAAGCGAGATTCGCCGCGCCCAAACCGTTTCGCCTGCGACGGAGACCATCGCGCTTCGGCTTGCCTATCGCCCACCATTGGCTTGGAATCATCTGTTGAATTTCCTTGCGGCGCGAGCCATCACAGGAGTCGAAGCGGTAATCGGCGACGCCTATCTGCGCAGCGTCGAGATTGAAAAGCATCAAGGGTGGGTAAAGATAGAGCATTCGGCTGAAGCAAATCATTTAATCGTAACAGTGCCTCCGACGCTCACGCCTGTGTTGATGAAAACTTTGGCGCGGCTCAGGCATTTGTTTGACCTCGACGCCAATCCGCAAATCATCGCCGAGCAATTATCAACCGATTCGCATCTGGCAATGCTTATCAAAAAAGTTCCGGGCTTGCGCGTGCCCGGCGCTTGGGACGGCTTTGAAATGGCTGTGCGAGCCGTGCTTGGTCAACAAATCAGCGTGCGCGGTGCGAGCACATTGGCAGGAAGGCTCGCAGAGAATTTCGGCAAACCACTGACAACGCCTCACGAAGCGATCTTTCTCTCAAGTCCGAGTGCCGAGACCCTGGCGGCAACAAAAGTTGAAGAGATTGCGGCAATAGGCCTGCCGATGAAGCGCGCTGCGACTCTGCATTCATTAGCCTGCGCCGTTATAGATGGAAAGCTAAAACTCACGGTAGGCACGGACACCGAAGCGACGATTGAAGAATTAAAATCAATAAGTGGAATCGGTGATTGGACGGCGCAATACATCGCTATGCGAGCCTTGCGCTGGCCGGATGCCTTTCCGGCAGGTGACTTGGCATTGCGTAAAGCCTTCGGCAAAGACACGCCGATGCAAGAAGCGCACTTGCTCAGGCTTGCCGAAGATTGGCGACCCTGGCGAGCTTACGCGGCGATGTATCTTTGGTCTTCGCTTTCGATGACAGATAAATGAAAGCGCTGTAATCGTTCAGTTACGCGGGACAAGTCAGAACAGGGAGCGGTAGCGACCTGGTGTCAAAAGCCCTACCCGCCCGCTACCGCAGGCGGTTCTGACTTGTTATCGCAAAGGAGAAACAAAATGAAAGAATTATTGATTGATACGATTGAATCGCCGATTGGCAATATCATCATCGTCGTTGATGAAGGAAAAATGTGCGCCCTTGATTTTGAAGGCTATGAAGAGCGCATGATGAAATTGCTCAAGCGTCGTTATCTTGATGTAGAGTTGAAGCAAGTTGATAATCCGCATGGTTTCAGCACTCACGTAAAGAATTATTTAGCCGGTGATTACAAAAGTCTGGACGCAATTCCGGTAAACACGGGGGGCACGCCCTTCCAACAGCAAGTGTGGAATGCGCTCCGTGAAATTCCTACCGGGCAGACCTTCACATATTCACAGCTTGCGACAAAAATTGGCAGGCCAAAAGCGACTCGCGCAGTCGGCATGACGAATTCGCTCAACCCGATTGCCATCGTCTTGCCTTGTCATCGCGTTGTGGGAGCCAACTCATCACTGACAGGCTATGCAGGAGGGCTTGATCGCAAGCATTGGTTGCTCCGACACGAAGGGGCGCTTTTGTAGAGATTGAGATGAAATTGCAAAATGAAACGCAAAGAGAGCAGAAACCATATTCTGCTCTCTTTGCGTTTTGATGATGAAAAATTTTGAACCGTTCGATTTACTTCTTGCCACGAGCAGCAGCTTTTGAAGCTTTGAGCGGGTTCTTGGTGCCGTCTGAATTTTGCATCGCATCTATGTATTTTGTATATGCGACAGGGTCATGCTCGGCGGCTCTTTCCTTCCAATATTCAGAAGCGTCAACTCCTTTAGGTATGAAAGCAACAACGGTAAATTGCTGACCGGACTTTGGACAGGTCAGACGAACGGCACGACCACCTCTGGTTCTTTTCGACATTAGCTCTTGTCTCCTTTCAATAGGCTACGCTGTGGCGCGAATCCGGCTCACAGCGCAAAGATACAGATTGCCAGAATCTACAGGCTCTTGTCAATAATTGGAGCCTTAATTTTTTAGCCGCCGCCTGCCCCTAATAATTGGGTCGCTTACGAAAGGGCGGCTTTCTCCCGCGTCTGAAGTCCGGTTGATTGGCATCGTTATCAATTTGAGTGGGCGGTTCTGGTCTCACTCTTGGCACGAATGGCGTAGGTCTATCAAGGCTTACCTCTATGCCGTTTCTACCCGCATTGACCGTTAATTCTCTGGTGGTGGTGGGACCGCCCCTTGCGAAAACCGTAATCCTGGCTTTGCTGCCAATCTTGAGTCCGCAGACATTGCACTGCCCATTTGGTCCTGTACGCCTTGTGTCAGTGCCCGTTGAGCCATCAAACATCACTCGTACTCCAGAGAGAGGTTGTCCCTCAGAATCAACCACTCGGACACCCGCACAAGCTGTGTCGCTTTTCTCTGGAACTTGCTGAGAAGGTTCCTCAGGCGTGGTCGGGGGCGAAGGCTCTTGCGTAGCAGGCTGCTCTTTAGGCTGTTCTTCTTTTAAATCTTTTTCGGCGCTCGCTTGTTCTTTCTTTTCTAAGGCTTTCTTCTCACGTTCAAGTTGCGCTCTCTCGCGTTCGAGCGCTTCCCTGTCCGCATCCGTTTTTGCGGTATTCACCGATGAAGCATTTTGATTGGGTTGCCCGTCCGAAGGTGGCGACGTTTCCAGGTTTTGAGATTGCGGCGAAGTTGCCACATCTTGAGGCGTGTTGATGGCTGGCTTGCGCAGCACAAGATAAGCCGATGCCACCAGCGCCAGCAACAAGATTACCGCCACTGCCATCGCCACTTTCTTTTTCGTCGCCGAAGGCTCTGATTGAACTTTCGCTACGCTTGCAACGATAGGTGCTCTGGTCACACCCATTACACTTGTGGCGCTTGATGAGCCGGTCGTTTTCGCCGGATTTTCGCCAGTCGAAAACGGCATCGCCATAGTTTTGAATGACCCTGAATCTTCCGACGTCAAGGTGACCACTCTTTTGCCAATTTCGCCCGATGGCGTCGTCACTTGCAATTCATGGACGCCCGGTTTTAATTTAAGGGTGGCGCGTCCATCATTGTCTGCGAAAGCCAGCGCCTCAGAGCCTACGAAAATTTGACTGCCAGCAGGGATGCCTTCGAGCATCAACATCGCCGTTGCGACTCCGTCGCCGCTTTCCATCCTCACGGTTTTTGCATCCATCGTCACAGTGGCTTCAGCTTGCGGCATCACTACGGTTGAGCGAGCAGCAAGCGGCACTTGCAATTCGGTGCGTTTCGTCTCTTCCAGAACGACGTTGATGCTGTATTCGCTATAACCCATTTTTGCAACGCGAACGCTGTGCAAGCCCGGCGCAAGTGCGTCAATAAACATCTTGCCGTTGAGCGCTTCCGAGGCACCGTAAAATTTTTCGTCAACGTAAACTTCCGCCGCAGCCGGAACTGTAGTCAAGAAAAGCTGCGCGGAATTGCCCGATAAAATTGCCGCAGGGGTGGCGTTTTGCTGCGATGCGGGAAGCAAATCCGCCAGCATCTCGTCGGCTGTAGCGTAACGATAATCAGCGGTCTTTGCCGTAGCCTTTTTGATGATACGCTCGATGTTGGCAGGAATTCCGAACGAATCGAGCGGCGCTAATTCTTGGCTCTCGTGCATCTCGCGCATCTCAGACCAATAGACCACAGGGTCTGTGGCGCTCGATGCGAAAGGCGCTTTGCCGCTTAGCATCTCGTACAGAATGATGCCCAAGCTATAGACGTCCGAACGATTATCCGTGTCGTTGTCTCCGGCTATGCGTTCGGGTGACATATAAGTCGGCGTGCCAAAGCCTTCGCCTGCCATGGTGAGGTTTTCGCCTCCCACCATTCGCGCAATGCCGAAGTCCAGCACTTTGACTTTCACAGCATTCGCGTCGCCCGTAAGCATAATATTATCGGGCTTCAAATCTCTATGGATGATGCCGTTGCGATGCGCGTAGCTGACAGCTTCCAGAACTTGAGAGATGATAGTCAGAGCTTGATTGAGTGGGAGTTGTTGTTTTTCGTGTATCTCGTCGGTGAGCAATTTACCGGACAGAAATTCCATCACCAGATAGTACGAGCCGTTGTCTTCGCCAAACGTATAGAGTCGCGGTATATTCGGATGGTCGAGCCGTGCC
>JANMSG010000982.1:0-3161 GCA_031389065.1 Acidobacteriota bacterium
TTATTCAGACCGACTCGCAACAGGAAGACAAGCCACTGTGCTGGTGTTGATTGATGGGTCGGATTCAAGCATTGCGACCCAGAGTTTAACCGTGTCAGCCTCCGTAGGAATGCAGCAATCGCTGACGCGATTGACCCAAGAGCTGGCGCAAAGAGGAGCGCAGATGCCCATCGAAGTGCGCCCGAAGGTGTTATTCAATCTTGACTTGCGCTCGGCAAATTTCATGGTTCCCGGTCTGGTGGCGGTCATCCTTCAACTGGTCACCACTTTGCTCACAGCCTTTTCGGTGGCGCGCGAACGCGAACGCGGCACGCTTGAGCAATTGCTGGTTTCACCTATCAAGCCTTTCGGTCTAATGTTAGGGAAGCTCTTGCCTTACGGACTAATCGGATTCTTTGAAACCTGCACAGTGCTAACGGCGATGCGTGTGATTTTTCAAGTGCCGATTAACGGCTCGCTTTTGTTGTTGCTTCTGTTATGCGTTTTGTTCTTGTTCCCGGCTTTGGCCATCGGTCTGTTGATTTCTACAAAAGCGCAAAATCAAGTGCAGGCTTTTCAATTGGCTTTTTTGATTATGTTGCCTTCGATCTTGCTATCGGGGTTTATGTTTCCACGTGATTCAATGCCTTGGCCCATGAGAGTGCTTGGTTACGCGATTCCCGCGACGCACTTCATCGAAATCATTCGCGGCATCGTTTTGCGCGGCGCGACGCTTTTGGATTTATGGGAACCGGTGACTACGCTTGCGGTGATGGGTGTCGTGTTGTTTGCCTTGAGCGCTCTGAGGTTTCGCAAAAAGATTGCTTAAAAAATTTCGCGCGGCAGTCGTTTATGGTAGAGGAGGTCAACCATATAAACTGCCGCGCTTCTAGTGAGTAATGGAGGAGGATTCACCCTAATTACTCAGCAAGCCAACGTCTCTCAGGCGCATTTGGTCAACGTAGCTCACTGTCACTCACATATGCTAAAACGTGAGAGTATTCATTTGGTTTCAAAAAATATTTTGAGCGCTCTATATAATTTTTTATTCCTCAATCAAGACCACCATCGAGAAACATTTTCCCATTAACACTTACACGCCTCCCTGCAATCCTATTGTCGCCATAGCGCGGTTACATTATTGCTGCGACGAATATCTTTGCCAGCTTTTACCCATCGTGTACACTCGCAAAAAATAATTGGTGGAATAAATCAATCTGCTGTAAGGATTAATTCGCTGATAAACAACATCAGCTTCGTCATAGAAGTCCGTGAAATTTAAGAGCGCATTGTGTGTTTTTGTAATAAGTTGTAAATCGTTTTGACGAACTCAAGCTGTTGTAAATTTATTGTTAAAAAAATGTAATCGTTTCAGGAGGTCTCCATGTTGTCAGAGATTCTGTCGTTGAAGAAACGAAAGAGTTCTGTGCTTTTAAAGCGAGGTTTCCGTAAATTGAGATTCACAAAGACAAGTATGTTGCGCGCTTCGCACAAACGCGAGAAGAATTTGATGCGGCTTTGAAACTCAGATTCGAGATTTCCAACTTGATTTGGAAGAAAGCTTGGACGCATCTTTTCAAACAGGGCGCGATCAAGACGAGTTTGACGCAACCTGCCATCATTTGATAATTATTGAAACCCGAACCAATCAAGTCGTAGGCACTTACAGATTACAGACCAAAGAAATTGCGACACAAGGCTTTACCTCAGCAAACGAACTTGCCACACTAATCGATATCAGTCGCGCTTTCTTCGGAGGATGAACGTCTTGCAATGATAAAGCAACTTCGCCTGACAATTCGATTAATCGTTTTGAGCTTTGTGATGGGCGGATTTTACTTGCTATGGCTCATCGGCGTTCCTGTTACCTTGCTGTTTGGCGATGCGATTCACAGTTGGCGCAATTGGATTTTTCGCCATTGGGCGAAAGCCACCGCCGTTGCTCTCCGCATGAAAATCACTGTCGAGGGCGCGCCGCCCAAAGCCCCTTTCTTCCTGGTCTCCAATCATCTGAGTTACGTTGACATCATCGCCTTAGCGTCGCAACTCGATTGTGTCTTCGTGTCAAAGAGCGAGGTTCGGGATTGGCCCGTCATCGGTTTTTTGTGCCGCAGCATGGATATGATTTTTATTGATAGAGAACGCCGCGCAGATATTCCGCGAGTTCTTGGCTTAATAGAAAAAGCCTGGCAGAAAAAACAAGGAGTCATCGTTTTCCCCGAAGGCACCAGCTCGAAAGGTGAGGCGCTTTTACCTTTCAAACCGTCTCTGCTTGAGCCCGCCGTGAAAGCCCGTTTCCCTGTCTCCTACGCAAGTTTGAGCTACCAAACGCCGCCCGGTGAAACGCCTGCTTACCTGTCCGTCTGTTGGTGGGGCGATATGACTTTTGCGCCGCACGCGCTCGACTTATTTCGTTTGCCCAAGTTTCACGCCAAGATCGTTTTCGGCGCGCAAACTTTTCTGGAAGATGATCGCAAGCTCTTAGCAAAGAAATTGCGCCAGGCAATCGAACAACAATTCACGCCCGTCGTTGGTTTGGAGGGAGAATGCAACGCCGTAGCAGTACAATGATTGACAAGGCGATTATGGGTTTGAAATAAGGTCGGAATTTGCTCCTGCAAATTGATGGCGATATTTTTCTGCGAACCATCCCGCCAATGTTCAACAACAGTATAGGCAGTCATATTCGGCATTGTTTAGATTTTTACGTATGTTTCTGAAACGGCATTGTAACGCGACACATAGATTACGACAGACGCGAGCGCGACGCATTGATTGAAAAAGAGCCCGCCGCTGCAAGTCTACGATTACCAACAAAGCAACCAGCAATTGAGAAAGTGCTGAACAAGTCGTTTAAAACTTCTTAAATCCTGAGTTCTCAATCCTAAATCCTGAAACATCATCCGCTGAAATCGGCTTCCTTTTTCCGCCAACGTCGGCCGTCGCGTTCCAACAATTCGTCGGCTTCTTTCGGTCCCCAGGTGCCCGCCGCATAATTCGGAAAACTGCGCGGTGGCAAAGCGTTCCAAATATCCTGTATAGGCTTCACGACAGTCCAACCCGCTTCCACCATGTCTGCGCGTTGGAAAAGCGTCGCGTCACCTGTCATGCAATCATAAAGCAAACGTTCATAGCCCGTGCTTGTGGTCTTGCCGAAATAGTCTTCGTAATTGAAATCCATA
>JANMSG010001003.1:0-5042 GCA_031389065.1 Acidobacteriota bacterium
ATATTTGCCAACTCCAAAATAAAAAAGGCTCTCTGTTGACCATCAGGCATGGCTGTTTTGAACTCCCATCTGCCTGTGACATTAGGTGCTTGGGCATCTGCAATACTCATTGCAATCAGTATCACAAAGCCGCTTACCATCCATCTTATGCCTGTTGAAGCATTCATAGTTAAAACCATAGTACACCTCCCCTATCAAGAAATCGCCAAGAGGGTAACGTCAATTCCAGTGACCGGTCATTACTCACACAGGATATTTCTTAGATGTGCAACTGTTCATTTGCTAAGTCAGTTTATTGTGCTTCAGCAACCTATCGTTAGGAACAGAAACGCCAATGGTGAAAACGAACTTCCCCCCCATTGGATAACCAAAACATACAATGTTTAGCTCGTGGCAATATCTTAAATTGCCACGAGCTGCTATCTATTTTTTCGGTGTAGATGGCTTAGTAACGCCATTTAGTATTATCTCTATACAGAAAGGGTCTGGGAATCCAAAATCGTCCATACATTCGCAACTAGGGTCAAAATATGGATCACAGAAACCACCACCGCCACCGCCGCCACCACCGCCACCGCCACCGCCGCCACCGCCGCCACCGCCAAGACACCCACAGGTAACGAGTCCTGGATTTGGCGTGCCGATAGTACATATCTGCCCAAAAGTAGGACAAGTTCCGCCACAGGCTAGTCCGACAGATGTTATGCAAATGCCTAAATAATAGTTGCAGTGACAGTCCTCGCTCGGTCCCGATGCAACCTTCGAGCAGCTACCTAAACAAAAAATACCATTGCAAGTTACTGCGCCGCGGTTATTACAAGTAGCGCCTTCAAATTCATTTGGTACTAACGCACCGCCAGCACTTTGCGCTGCTGATCTGCTATTCTTCTGCATGAACGACCCATCACTCTTAACCTCAAACGCAAGATTCTTGATTCTGCGAATCTTTCCGTCAATGTCCTTTAAAATGACGGGGCCAATTTCACTCCAATCCTTGATTGGCTGAAATCCTTCCGGAAGCTCTTTGGTAATATTGATGTTTACCGTCTGACCATTATGCAGAATGCCTTCCAACCGGGCATAAGCAGTAACTTCTCGATTAGGATCGTACCACAATTCTGCCTTTGTCACATAAAGCCATTTGCCTATCCGACCATACACCATGATAGACCCCTCCATATCTGAAGGTCGCTTTACTTCTTTAGCTGTACTTAAGGCGAGACGGCGGTTTAGAAAGAATTGTTGGGCTTTCTCGAAAGTTACCGCGCCAACCTTTGCTCCAATTTCTGTTTCGCAGACTTTTATAGATTCAGAGGAAATGGGCTGACGCGGTTGATTGTTTTGAGCGTGGCTTTTCTTTTTTCCTGTAAAGCTCATTAATAGAAATAAGCACACAATTATCACAATAAAGATGCTGTTGCGATTGCGTACCTATATTCTTTTCTGTAGATTTTTCATATCGACCTCCTTCGGGGGTTGTGCTAAGGCAAGACAGGCAGCCCGCAAAACTGAACTGTCTTGCCTAGCTTGCAGATGTGCTTCCAGCAAAGCACATTTGTGTTGTTAATTTCACAATGCGAACAAAGGTAGCTGGCAGGATGTATCTATTCGCATCGTCTTTTTCAGAGCTTTGGCGTCCTTTCACTTACGTTTTGTAGATTTTCTATGAATGGGTACTGGCTTAGCTTCCAAAACGTCATACATCCAAGGACGAATAAAAATATAAGAAATGCCTCCAATAATGATAAAAACCGGCCAGAACACATTTGCAGTCGTTCCAGCCAATATGCCCGCCGGAAAAACTGTTATTAGAAAGGCGCATACAAACGCCAATATCTCCGCAATGATTCGCTTGATTACCATTAATTTTTCTCCTTACAGGAAAGGATTTATCTTTTATTTATTTGAAGCTATCCCAAAACCCACTTTCAAAGCCTTATTTATTGGGCTTTTCGAGGTTTCGGGATGAGTTCTACGCACAATTCATCCATTTTTGATTTCCTCAACTAATCCTTCCGATAGTTGTTGAATTAGGTCATCCCCCTGCTTCCTATCCTCTTGTAGCATCGGCATCAGCCAACGCCAATATCTTTGCACTCTCTTATTTCATCTTCTCTTTGCTCTGAGAATAAAGAGATAACTTATGTCCACCAAGAGACTCCTGACCATTATTGAGTTTTGATTGTTGGAAAGGTCTTATTGTTAGAACACCTCAAGGCACGGATTAGGATTATCCAAAAGCGGAAAGATACGGTTCTTATTAATAAGACTTTGTAGACCCGGTACTAAAATATTTCTTACACAGTCAAAGAGATAATATTTTTATTTATTTTTTATGTCAAGAAAATTATGTATATGTTCTATCTAGGTTAGAACTGTCCTCTGTAGATGAATCTATGTCTTGAAGGAGGTATAGTTGATAAAGAGTTCTTTGATATTAAGCAGCGTGTTTCCTCAATTCCTTTGAGCGAGCCCACTGAGGGAATAGACTATGAAAGGTGTTGCTGAGAGACTTCAAATTTCTTACCGAGAATGACGGAGACTCTGGAAGAAATATCAAGCAATCGGCAGATAGAGTTTTGTTCATGGCGCAAAAGGCAAAACTTCCAATCGTGCTACAAAGCCGGAGTTGAGATAAGACGTTCTAGCTCGTTACCAACAACGATACTGGGATTTCAGTCCGACCTTTGCAGCCGAAAAGCTGGCTGAAGAGAGATTCTCCATTGACCCTGAAACGCTTAGGCTTTGGCTGATTCAAGGAGGACTGAAGGAGCGGAAGAGAAAACGCTCCTGCCATCGCTCTTGACGAGAACGCAAAGCCCGCTTTGGAGGGATGCTTCAATTGGAGAGTTGCTTTCATCTTTGGTTTGAAGAACGTGGTGCCGTTTGTTGCTCTACAGAGGACATTTATAAATAGTAATAACAGCAAAATGGCAGGCGCTCAAATCCTTACCAGGCAGAGTTGGTTTCTGCCGATTCCATTCGCCTTCCGACGTTGAACAAGTAAGCAGGGATGATGAAAATTGGCAGCTTGACAATGCCAATACAAACGAAAAGAGGAACAGCTGTAGCTTATCTATAGTCAACTCCATTCAGCCCTATTGAATCGTGAGATATCACGTCTGCAAAAGGAATTAATTGAGAGTGTAAGCAAGAAATGGAACACTTCAAATTCCTAAAGGCTAACAAAAGATAAAGACTAGCCGCGCAATTGTAGGGAGGAAAAGCGCAAGGATTTCCTTTATCGCTGTTTTCATTTGAGTGTGAGTTGTTGATTTCTTGAAAAGAAGACTATGCCATCGGTTGGTCAGAGAGGTTCGCTAAACGGCTCCGCCCGAATGAACCTTGCTAGAAATGGAATGCGCTTTCCACGAAGTGAAAAACGATTATCACATCGCCCTACTGAAACAGATCAGCGGTTCCTAATTCAAAGTTCTCTTCATCTTTTGAGCGCAACATATCGAGGATAAGCGCGGTATTGCTTGAGACTTTAATGGTCTTTTCGTGTTGGCGAGTCGATTTTTCAAATTCAAATGAACCATCAATCGCATCGGCAATAATACTGAGCGCATCCACCCCGGATTCCAATCCGCATCTGGAGCCTATGACCAGCCCATCATTGAAATAAATTTCGCCGCGCGCCGCCGTAGAAATGATGTACATTTCGCCTGTCAATTTGCTGTTTTCTAAAATTTGAATAATGTCGAACAGGCTAATATCCGCTAGACTCCCAGTCAGAACCTTTTGAACATTTGATGCGGGACGTTCGACGAATTGCGGTTGCGGTTGGTTTTGAGCAGGGGCATCTGATTTCCGCACGTCGCGCAATTGTCCCGTTACTGACACTCTGGGGTCAAGGCGCTTGGCTTCCAATAACCGTTCGTTTGCCTTTTCGATGTCGTTGGCGGAAATGTGAAGGCTGGCAAGCGCCAGACATTGCTGGGCGGCAAAATCACGACGCCCCGATTCTACCAATATCTGTAGCAGTTTTTCGCGGAGCGCAATATGCCTGGGCGCGCTATCAATCGCACGTTCCAGGGTTTCGATGGCGCGATTAATCATGCGATATTTGACGAGCAGTTCTGCGTCAATTATCGCACTCTCCGGATCAAAATCTACAGGAATATTTCTAATCATCTTTCGCTCTTCACATCTTATTTTTAGCAGTGTAACACAGGCAATACCTTGTGTGGAGACTTTGCGGTAACAAAATTCTTCTATTTAGCCAAGGCTGCTGACAATTGCGATGCGAGATTTATCAGCCAGATCAATTAACTCATCTTTATCGAAGAGTAACGTTTTTTTCGCCGTAATATGAATCGCTGTCGCGCCCGAGCCTTTCATCGTTTCCAGTGTTGCCATACCGATGACCGGCACATCAAAGCGCATATCTTGATTCGGCTTGGCAACTTTTACGACCACAAAAGAACGACCGCGAGTGATTTCTCCGGCACGCAGGATCACGGCGTCCGTGCCTTCCATCGCCTCAACCGCAACCACAGCTTTATCCTTGACGGCTATGGTTTGACCTAAATCGAGTCTGGCAATTTCATTGGCAATAGCGAGTCCGAATTCAATATCTGCGCGTTCTTCTCTATTCGCAGCGCGTTTGCTCATGGTTCCTTCGACGGCTAAAAACTTATCTAAAAATGTCGTCGAATCAACCAGTATGATGCCTTCTAAAGCAAGTTCATCGGCAACTGCGCCGAGCAAACTATCTGTATTTTTGGTTGCCAATCGTGCCAGCATTTTTACCATTCGCAAATCGGGCAGCGCGTTCAATCTAAAAATCTGATGATGCTTGACCTGCCCTGCCATGATGGCGTGAGTGACGTTTTCGCGTTTGAAAAAATTGAGCATCTTTCCCAATTGCCCTACGCCGATCCATTCAACCCGCGATGCAAGTTTTTCAACTTCAAGCGAAGTCTCTTCTTTGATCGCCGCAACGACTACCTCAACGCCACGCTCACGCGCTCCTTCAAGCGCCATCATTGGGAATCTTCCGTTGCCTGCTATCAATCCGTATTTCATAATCAATAGGC
>JANMSG010001033.1:0-2176 GCA_031389065.1 Acidobacteriota bacterium
AGGTTTTAGCGAGCCTTGCCCTCTTTTTCAAGGTCGCCAACTTTGTTCATAGATGCTTAGGCCAGCCTCATTCTCGCGCTCTTTCCGAATGCGCTCAATCCTTTGCGCTTCCCAATAGGCGAAGTATGCCGCCTGGTCAGATAGCGGGTCTGCAACAGGTGCAGCTGGCCTTTTGAATATCGGTTTTTGTTGTTCGTTATCACTCATTTTCTAACCCTCCATTACTCCCACCAATCTGGTGCCGAGCCGTCGTCGGCCTCAGCCTCTTCGTAATCATCACTGACAATAGACCATCCCCATTGCTTATTTTTAGATTTTAGCTTTCTTTCTTCCTTGCGCCTATGATACTCCAGCGACATTTCAACATAGCCATTCAAAGGCGTAGGTTGTGGTTCAGTTGGTCTTTTGAAAGTCGGTTTCTTCTCTTCGTTGTCAGACATTTTGTTCACCTCTCTTTTAGTTATCGCTCCAACCATCGAGTCGCCCTAGCCACGACTTACTTGCCTCTTCGGCTTGGCGTTCTTCTTCCTGCTGCTGGTGCCGCAGTTGCGCCTCAAGGCAATAATTGCCGACCACGGGCGGAGTTTTCGCCTGCGGTTTGCGAAACGTCACTTTCTTGTCATCCATTTAAAAACTCCACATTTCCGATTGCAGATGCGGCACTGTCGCCCCTCTGCAATCGCTCGTAAATTTCCCGATACTTCAATTCGATTCTTTCCCTGTCACTTAATGGGTTAATCATCGAGAATATGCGACCTGTAAGTGCCTTGTCAGTATCAATTATGTCATCGTCTTTTTTCGCGGCAGACTTCTCTTCACCATCGGCGGTTTCGCGTGGCCTGTGCCTTGGATATTCAAAGCGAGTACGGGCCATGCCTAATTCATCAAAAGCTGGCTTAGCCTGTAGCTTCCCAAACCTATCTGTCATCAACTCGCCTTGACCATCAGCAACCACATACAAAGCGCGTGGCCGGCCTTTCAGGTGTGCCCCGGTGTGTTCCCATCCACAGATTGAGCAATAGTGCAGGGGGACAGCCGCCACCGTGCGAGGGTCTATCCTGAAAGGGTGAACTTCATTGAAGTTGATATGTTGCAATTCCTGTAAATGCAAAATCCCTTCAGCGGCTTCCTTGGTGTTGATCTGATAGAAGTGCAGGGAAGCGACCTCACAAAAATCTTTCTGATAGGCAACAGCAGCCTCCGGCCTTTCGTGGCTATTCAATCTGAACCCTACACACGGCGCATCATCAGACCATTGAGAGAGTAGGCCAAGCTCTTTTTCCACTTCTAAAATCGCTTGCAGCACCTGTCGATAGCTTGGTGTGGCGCGAGGGTCATTTTTAATGACCGGAAACCTGGGCCAGCATTGCTCACGCAGAAAGAAAACAGTGTCGGATAAAGCCACTCCTTCCCCCGGCCTCCAAATCCAGCGCAATCCAACCGGATGGCGAATATTATTTCCCCAATCTTGTGCCATAGCCGATTCCCCGCGAGGAAGCTTGAACCGGCAGGCTAATCCCTCATCAGTAAAGGGAACATCAAGCGGCTGAAAATTATGCGTGAGCGCCTTTCTTCCAACATAGAAGCGCATAAACTCGGATATGGTAATGCAGTGGTAGACGGGGTCAAACTCTCTAAAGGTATTGTCTTCTCTCGCCTTAGTTACTTCGTGCTGGCATTCGGTTTCAAAGGCGTTGGGGCCGCTGTCATTCAACTCCTTTTCGCAGGCTTCAATGCCAAAACCTTCCGGCCAGGTTGGAGTGCCGGAGGTGATAAAATAGCGCAGCCCTTTATCAGTTTCCCTTTCCTCATACTTAAATTCCCCTTCGAGCGCAGGGTAAAAACTGACAAAGCGATTTCGTAAAAACTTCGCTCTGCCGTCCTCAATCTGAGCAAAGATTGAATCTTGATGGATTACATTTTGCAGACCAAGCACAACCTTATTGTCGGTTCCTGCTGGCAGAATTGACTTGGTGAAAGTCTCGATATTCTTTTCGACCAGATGCAACGAATCGTGCAAATTATCCACATCATCGGGCATGAAGAAATCCGGGCGTTGAAAGATGATGTTTGCCCCACGTACAGCCATATCAAGCCCGATGGCTTCAACGATAAAATCATCACTGCCCTTACTATCGGAGCAGATCAATCTTTGTGTGTTCCAACCTAGATTTTG
>JANMSG010001040.1:0-2212 GCA_031389065.1 Acidobacteriota bacterium
GCCGAACAACGAGAGCTTGCAGCCAGAATTGATGTTTTCTTTGCGTTTTTCAGTTCATGAAACATCCGCAGACTAGACAGTCTACGGTACGATTGGCGGCGCACTTCTGCTTTCCTCGGAAATTCTTTTTCTTGAAATCTATAGTTGCGGCGCGTCGGATTTCTGTTCTTCGGCTTTCTTTTTCAAATCGCCTTTCAAATGGTCGTCGTACCATTTGATGATGCGCGTGTGATAATCCTTTACTTCTTCAATTGTCGTTGTAGGCATTCCGTGACCGCCATTTGTATAACTCACCCATTCGACCTCTTTGCCTAATCTTCGCAAAGCGTAATACATCTCCATTGCCTGACGCGCAGGAACATTATGGTCTTGCTCGCCGGTCATTAACAACAAAGGCGTTTTAATTCGATCAGCGAACATAATCGCCGAATGTTGAATATATTTTTGCGGCTGTTGCCACAAAGTCGCACCAATTCGGTCTTGACTCTTTTCCGGTGCGTGGGTGTTGCGTGTGCCAAGTCTGGGGCTGTCCGTGTAGAAGCTAATCATATCCACTTTGCCGGAAATGTTTATCGCCGCTTTGAAACGATTGGTCTGGGTAATTAACAGATTCGTCGCGTAGCCGCCATAACTGGTGCCTTGTACACCTAATCTTTCGGGGTCGGCAATGCCCATTTCAATCAATTTGTTTGCCGCAGAGGTTACGCCTTTTACCCAAGCCTCGCCCGGAAAACCTTGCTCGAGATTTACGGAAGGCTGCACAACCGCATAGCCACTGTTGGTTAAAATGTTTACCGTGCTGTTGAAATTATCGTCGAAATACTGTTCGTAGATGTTGAAAATTGTCGGATATTTTTTGCCTTGCTGGTAAGCAACAGGGTAATACAAGACACCGTGACTCTTCGTGCCGTCGGCATCCAGATATGAGAAAAGTTCTGTCTTGCTGAGCCCTTTGTTTTTCAATTGCGGATTCGCGTCGGTCAATTTGCGAACGTTTTTCATCTCCCCATCGGCTACATAGATATCGCTTGAGCGATTCCCTTCGGCGGCGTTGAAAACTATCGCATTGCCATTTTTTGATAAACGAAAACCAGAGTATAAACGCCCATCTTTTAACAAGTCAGTCATCTGTCTGGTCCTTGTGTTATAGCGCACAAAACCGCGTTCCCACTTCGTGCGCGAAGCGTAGGTCAGATAAATATTCTCCGCGTCCTTGCTCCATTCGCTGACTTGATAACGCGGCGCTTCCTTATCATCTTCATTCATCTTTACGAAATTTTCCTTAGCGCCCGTTGCCGTATCAATCAACCACAAACCTTCTTTATTGGAGGCAATCAGAGAGTCGCCTTTGGCACTCAATCGCACCACGTTGAAGGTCTCTTTCTTAGGCTTTTGTTTGTCGTCTGGTTGATCTGCGTCTTTCGGTTTATCCGGGTCTTTTTTATCTGCATCTTTCGCGTCTTCTTTCTTGCCTGTGAGTTGGCGAGGCTCTTGGTCATCTATGGAAGCAAAGAAAATATTGCCGTCTTTCGTGTAGGCATAGCGACGGTTGTCTCGCGACCAAATTAAGTTGATGCCTTTGGTTGATTTAATGATCGTGCGCGGTGTGCCGCCTGCTGTCTCGATGAGCTGGACTTTATTTTCTGTGCCGCCGATGGTGTCGTAATCGGTTTTCTTGGTCAGGTCTTCGTTGTAGGTAAGGAACGAGCCATCTTCTGAAAGATCGTAAGAATTGATCTTCGCTTCCGCGACAACTTCGCGCAGTTGATAGGTCTTCACATTATAGATCGCCAGCGAGCGAATATTTGCCATTCTTCGCAAATCTTCCCAAGCTAAGAAAGGCTCTTTGCCGGAAAGCACCACGACAGGCGCAGAGGTCAACGATTTGAATTTGTCTGAGGATTTCTTCGCCCAGTCGGCACTATGAAGCGATAGCAAAACTTGTGTGCCATCGGCAGACCATTCGAGTTCGCTGTTATCTGCGAATCGTTTGTCGTAGGGCAGCGAGAAGTTCGTAAAAATGCCTGTTGCGCATTCCCAAATCACTGGTTTGAAGACCTCGCCCTCAAAAACCAGCATCGCCAATCGTGAAGCATCCGGCGAAAATTTCAAACTGCGAACTTGACGACGATTGGCAAAGACTTTCTGCGTTTTGCCTGTCTGTGTCTCGATCAACAAAACGTCTGCTACTGCAGGAGCTAGGTAGGTAGGG
>JANMSG010001121.1:0-2090 GCA_031389065.1 Acidobacteriota bacterium
CCATTGCGTGCTATTGACAATAAATCCATAGCGTGCTTTGCTTATTTCAGTTAGCAAACAAATAGCAGCAAACGTTCTTTGAAAATTAAGCCGAAAGTCAAAAGGGTCTGGTTGAAATAATGCCGTGCTGATTGACGAATAGCGCAACGTGGCTGAATGAAAGTAAGCGGCGTTCGATTCCAATGAAACGATAGAAAAGCGAAAAGGCTGGATGTATTCAGCACCCAGCCTTTTGAATCTAACCGCCCACGCTAATGGGCAGAAAGCGATACAATCCAATGACAAGATACACCAAGACAACTTACAGCCACAAGACAGATCGCATTGAAAAAGCTATTGCCTTAATTGAAACAGGCAAAGTTTACAGCCATCACAACGGCACATTCCGAGTATTGACGGAGAGATTCGCCGGAGGCTACACCGTCACATTGACAAGCTGTGACTGCCCGGACTTCGAGCAACGACAGACAGTCGAAGACAGCGCCCCTTGTAAGCACCAGTGGGCAGCCATCGGCGCGACCGCTGCAATGCTCATTGGCGATATTCGCAAGGCTGAATCCATCTCAGCACTGGTGGCGATTGGTAAGCAATATGCCGATGCTATAGCAACGTTGCCTCAAGTCTTCGTCAACATCGCACGTAGCGAATACAGAACGCGCAAAGACGCTTTAACGAAAGCCAGCCACGATGATGAAGAAATCGCCATCCTCATCAAGCCACAGCCCAAATCCAATGGCACTTATGGCGGTATTGAAATCTGAGCAAGCAAAACAGGGCAGAGCGCAAAACCTCTGCCCTCCACATAAAGGAGCCACGGAAATGAAATTAACCACAAATCCAGAAAGAGTTTGTAAGGATGAACTGCGGAAAGTAGGCGTCATATTGGTAAGAAATGACATGCTCCTTGGCGGGTTCGAGCTTGTTTGCAATCAATGCCTGGAGAGATGGATACCGCGCAGGCCCGGAACTGTGTTTGCGCAAGATCGCGTCCTCAAACTTGGGAAGAAGCTATCCCCCAAATATTGGGTCTGCTGGAATGGCTGTAATGCCCATATGAATCAGGAACGAATCTTCAGACCGGTTCCGCTGGGGCGCGCCGTCGAGCTTGTAGAAACCCTCCTCAGTGACCCGCAAGAGGAGCAGATAGACGCAATGCTTGAACTGCTCGCGGGCTTAACCGATGAGCTGGACTGCGAACGCCATCCGGTGGTCGCCTCACTGATGCGCTATCTAAGCGGGATGCGGAGTAATGCCTGGCTTGATGAAGTGCAGGCTCTGCAACGTCCCAAAGTCAAACGATCAAATTAAAACAGCGGAAAGGAGAAGCATGAAGAAAATCACATCGAAGGTAAAAATGAAGGCACCGGCTCGAAAAGGTGTCTCTAAGAAGAAGCAAATCGCAAGGAAGGTAAGCGCTGAAAAGCCAGCAACGAAGGCTATGAAGCCAGCAAAGAAACCGACTCGCAAGGCTACGCTCAAACGAATCACCAAGCGCGCAACAGCGAAGCGACTATATCGAATGCCGAAGACCGCCGCAGAGCACGGCATTACCTGTTTGGCAATCGTCGCCGGCGCAACGTGCGGCAAGCCTGTTGTGTGGTTTGATTATGAACTTGGCGAGAAAGAATTTTATAAAGGATTTGTGTGTGACAGGCACAAGGTCAGCAATCGAATCGAGAAGCTTGCACAGCCTCAAGTAGTAGCGGCGGCTGTGTGAAAACCAATAACTTTATTTTATGTTAAAGGAGAATTGAAATGTCAACAAAAGCACAAAAGGAAGGGACCAAAGGCGGGAAGTTTGTAAATCAGCAGATCAACTTGGCGGAAACCGAACATCTTGAGATCGTTTTAACTGATGCCGCTGGGAGTCCAGTAGCAATTATATTGCTAGATAGAACCGTTGAAGAGACACCACAACTCAATGTCAATTACTTCGACAAAGAGGGCAATATGAGTCAGTCCAACACCATCTTTGATGTTGATGCTTGATTGATGAAAGATTGGCGCGCCCGGACTCTGCATCGCTTGGCGCGCCAATCTATTTGAAAAACTATACTTCCGTCATAAACTATCAAGTGTTGTGAAACTTC
>JANMSG010000940.1:0-2383 GCA_031389065.1 Acidobacteriota bacterium
CAAACGTTCAGGCATTGATAAAGCTAAAATAGAAGACATCCTGATCGGTTGCGTTACGCAAATCAATGAGCAAGGCGTGAATATAGCTCGTCGCACAGCTCTGTTGGCGGGCTTCCCTATTGAAGTTCCAGGCGTTGTTCTCAATCGTTTTTGCAGTTCGGGGCAACAGACGATTCACTTCGCAGCGCAAGCCATAGCCGCTGGCGATCACAATTATGTCATTGCAGGTGGTGTTGAAAGCATGACTCGTTGCCAGATGGGCTCGGACGGTGCGGCGGTGTGGAAAGACATTTACCTGTCTATGAAAGAGCAGTTCGACCTTGTGCATCAAGGGACAAGCGCGGAACTATTGGCGGATAAATGGAACATTACTCGCGCAGATGTTGATACGTTTTCGATGCACAGTCATGTTCGCGCAGCTGCTGCTACAAAGGAAGCGAAACACACTGAAATCGTCGCAACGCCTGGCATTGACGCGCAAGGCACGCACATATCCATCACCCGCGATGAAGGCATACGCGAATCCATCAATCCTGAAAAGATGGCTGCGCTGCCAACAATATTTCGTCCGAATGGTGACGGTGTAGTGACTGCTGCAAACGCCAGTCAGATTTCAGACGGCGCGGCAGCCGTGCTCGTCGCCAACCGTGAAGTAGCCGAAGCGGATGGCTTCAAGCCTCGCGCTCGGTTTCGAGCCAGAGTCGTTGTCGGCTCTGACCCTACCTATCAACTCGATGGCGTGATTCCTGCGACCAAAATCGCGCTCGAAAAAGCAGGACTTACTATGCAAGACATAGATCGTTTTGAGATCAATGAAGCGTTCGCTACGGTTGTGTTGTCGTGGGCGCGAGCCTTGAATCCTGATATGGACAAAGTCAACGTCTGGGGGGGGGCAATCGCGCACGGGCACCCGTTGGGTGCTACGGGTTCTGTGTTGCTGTCGAAATTGCTGGCGGGACTCGAATCAACAGGCGGGCAATTCGGTCTGCAAGTCATGTGCGCCGGTCACGGCATGGCTACAGCGACGATTATTGAAAGAATTTAATAAAAAGTCAGGAGTCTGTCGTTTGGTGTCGGCCCATAAACACGTAAGTATGGATTGAATGAATATGGCAATTATCTTGATAACAAACTTTGTGTATTTGATGAATCTCTTCACGATAGAGGGAGTACGCCAGGTGGTGTACTCCCGGAGAGAGACATTTTATGAAGAGATATCATCAGGAATTAGAGCGCATCAGAAAAAATCATCGGTTTCATTTATGGTGGGTTCACAACTACCCCAAACAGCCTGTGGATTGTCCATGTGATATTCAGGCAGGACGCTTCCGAAAACGTAAAGCACTCGGTTGTAGCAAGGCTCGTTGCCTTGTATGTAATTATGGTAAGGTGTTCAAGATTGCTTCAATTAAGGACCGAATTCGAGAACAGAAATTTACAGATTCATTACATGATTATTTCGAGCCTGTAGATGAAGTCTCATAATCAATCCAAGAGTTGAGACACCGAATTCCGTACTCGGATTTTATATAAAAGAGGAATAATTGAATGGAAATTAAAGGGAAAACATTTTTTATTTCAGGTGGCGGCTCTGGATTAGGGGCTGCAACGGCGCTCGCGCTTGTTGAAGCGGGCGGCAAAGTTGTCATCGCTGACATCAGTGAAGAAAATGGCAATAAACTGGTTGCCGAATTGGGTGAAGAGAAATCGAAATTTGTGAAGGCTGATGTTTCAGATGAAGAAAGCGTTCAAGCAGCAGTTGATGCGGCTGTCGGCTTTGGTGAATTGCGCGGCGCGATCAATTGCGCAGGCATAGGCACAGCCGAAAAAACGGTTGGCAAAAATGGTGCCCATCGTTTAGCTACTTATCAAAAAGTTATACAGGTAAACCTCGTAGGTACTTTCAACGTTCTTCGTTTAGCTGCTGCAGCAATGGCGCAGAACGAACCTACGGCGAGCGGCGAACGCGGTGTCATTATCAACACGGCTTCCGTTGCGGCATTTGATGGGCAGATTGGACAGCTTGCATACTCGTCTTCAAAAGGCGGCATCGTTGGTATGACGCTTCCCGCCGCTAGAGATTTGGCAAGCCTGGGCATACGCGTTGTAACCATCGCGCCGGGCATTTTCGATACGCCGCTACTTGGTTCACTACCTGAACAAGTGCGTCAATCTCTTGGTGCACAAGTACCGTTCCCGTCGCGTCTGGGACGACCTGACGAATACGCAGCACTGGCAAAACACATCATCGAAAACCAAATGCTCAACGGCGAAGTCATCCGTTTGGATGGCGCGATTCGCATGCAACCGAGGTAGGAGTGAGGGAGAGGGAGAAGGGGAGAGTGGGAGACAGGGAGCAGGGGAGACCTTTAAATCCCCCTTC
>JANMSG010001158.1:0-12026 GCA_031389065.1 Acidobacteriota bacterium
CAAAAACCCGGTGGACGACATCGGTTTGCACGGGTTCGCTGATGCTTGGCGCGGCGGGGCTTTTGAAGGGCGTGGAAGCGACAACACATTGGGCGGCAATGCCGTTTCTGAAAAATTTTGGCGCAACCCCCGTAAAAAAACGTTTCGTCAGACAGGGGAAAATCATCACGGCTGCAGGAGTTTCCGCAGGCATTGATATGGCTTTGACGATAGCCGCTCTTGAATGCGGCGAAGAGATGGCAAAAGCGATTCAACTGGCAATCGAATACGACCCGCAACCGCCTTTTGATTCCGGTTCGATTGATAAAGCATCGCCAGAAGTTGTGAAGAGAGCCAACGACTTTTTGAGCTTAAACACGAAAAACGCTACCGCCTCTAAATGAGTTTGCCTCTATTTAATCGGACACGAGATTGAATAGACAATGAGCCTATGTAACCTCGATCGCACGATTTGCGTTTTTATATCGTTTACCGTCACAATTGAGTTTCTCGCTTTTTGTAAAAAGCGAGAAACTCAATATCAATCAAACAGGAGAATCGTTAGTGAAAAAAATCAGTTCAATTATCATCGCAATAACATTTTGTTCTGTCCTTGCTTGCGCGCAGGCTACGGATAAAGCTCAGGAAAAAGCTCCCGACAGGGGCAGTTCGGAATTGGCCATCGGCGGAGGGAAAGCTTCTGTTGAATATGGTCGTCCGGCGATTCGTGGAAGAAACATAGACGCTTTGCCCGTCGGCACGGAATGGCGTATGGGTTCAAACACCGCCACCACATTAACTACGGATGTCAATTTGAAGTTCGGCGACAAAGTAATCCAGAAGGGCAAATATATTTTGAC
Source organism: Acidobacteriota bacterium (assembly GCA_031389065.1). Taxonomy (GTDB): domain Bacteria; phylum Acidobacteriota; class Blastocatellia; order UBA7656; family UBA7656; genus JACQDB01. The sequence continues at coordinate 840 of JANMSG010001158.1, forward strand.
CGCCAAACGTGGCGACGATTCAAAGTGGGTTTTGATGATTAAAACGGAAGACAAGTCTTCGACAATCGAAGTACCTATGACGTTTGCCAAAGCAGAACCGGCGGTTGAATTGTTGACCATTGATTTGAAAAAGAATGACAATGGCGGCAAGCTCTTCTTGCAATGGGGGACTTTCACCCTGTCGACAGATTTCCAAAAAGCCTGATTTTATTGAGCTTTTAGAAAATTACGCCTGGGAGCGCAAGTGAGACTTGCGCTCCCAGGCTTACTACTTTGCGTTACGAAAACCCTCGCGCCTCGTTTTTTTCTACTCTAATCGCGTTGCCGTAAAGGTCCCTGTAGAGGTGTCGTACTGGGCGTGATTCGTGGCATTCGGGGTATCCCACATGACGATCACATCGCCGAATTTTATCTTGGTAAACTCGACTTTCATTTTGCCCAGCAGCACGACAGAAGCGCAGGGCGCCTCACTCGCGCAAGGCAATTCATAGGTTATCGAAACGCGCTTGCCAACCTGTCGCCAGACGCCACCGACGGTTTTGTTAGCTTCATCGGTAATCATCATTCGTCCGTGTAAGCTGTCGCCGCGCGAGTTGACATCCATCTCAACCGTATAGCTGCGCGTTTGGTTACTGTTTGGCGCAACCGGAATCGTCATCGTCACTCTCCACTTGCCATCAAAGGCTTTGCCTGCGCCAAAAACCGGCGAGGACCAACAGAGCAGACAAGCCGACAGGGAAAGGAGCCAGAGCGTAGGCTTTTGCCAATGTAGTCTGGTCATCAGTTTTGCCCTCCCGAAACTCTATCGCCTGTGAAGTTGAAAGGCCAGGTATCATATCCTGTGGGACGAGACGGGTCTATGACGTCGAAGAAGGCTGTCATCACTCCTTTAATTCGGTTGTCGTTGACGAATTCGCCGCGCATCACCACAGAGCCGCAGGGACCATCCGAATTCGGACACCACAATTGAAAGGTGGCGCTGAATTTGTTGCCGTCAATGCGCCACACCCCCAGAGGTTTAATGTTTGTGCCGGCATCTTCGCGCGCCACTAAGCCTGTGCGGATCCCGCCGTCTTCTTGAAAGGTCATATCTCGTTCAGGAAAGCCTAAAGAGTTGCCCATCCGGGAAGCGGCCTCGCCGTTAATCGGGGTTGAATGAACAATCCATCCGCCCACCAGAGTCCGCGCGCTTTGCGTTGCCGCCTTCCGGGTGGACAAAGTTCCGATGGCGGCTACCATCATCAGGGCAAAAATAGCTGTACATATCGGTCTTTTCGGCATAGCTGCTACCTTTAAGCGAAATAAAAATTGAGAGATTGTGCAAATAAAATTTAACCATCTTATCGGCATAAGTCCAGCGCACTTGCGAACGGACTGAACCGCTGGATTCTCTCAGTGTCCTAGTCGTTGGATCTGGTCACTTAGCCCCCTCTGGACATTATCAATAACCGGGCCGACTTGACCAGAACCATACGAGAGTTGCTTTAGGGTAAGCAGGCGTAGAGCCAGAGGTAATTGCCGCAGTAACAGATCTTTGAGTTCCTCGTCCTCTTTCGGGCATCTTTCTTTTGACAATAGTTCCTTGATGCGGTCTTGAATTTTCTTGACCCGCTTCTCTAAATCTTTTATTTGGTCTAACAGGGTCTTGTCCAGATTCGGTTCATTGTCTTTCCGGTTTTTGCTGAAGGCTTTGGCAAAATCGGTGCCGATGCCGGTTGGATCACTCGAAACTCCCGGAGTTCTATCGATGGGAACCGAGATTCCGCGGCTGCCCTCAATATCAATCAAGTTGATTGGGTCATGTAACACATACACGTACAGGTTCGTATCGCCGCCCGCAAACAAAGAGCGATCTTTGGCAGTCCACCGCCCCGTCTCAGCGTCGTAATCGCGCCCGCCGAAACGCACGAGAAAGGTTTGCGAATCGTAGAGTCCGCCCGCGAAACCAAACGACTGGAAGCCTGGGTTCGTATCCATCAAAACAACACCGAACTCATCGTATTCGAGTTGCTGCACGATGTTGCCGGTCGTCGTATTGACCACCAGACGCACACTGCCCAAATGGTCAGAGATAATGCGATAGATTACGCTGCCTTTGATCATATAATCGGGCGTGTTTGAGCTGCCGTAAACAAAGCGGCTGACCAGATTATTGCTGCCATCGAGTTCCGCAACAGGTTTGAGTGAATCTTCATATAGCCAGCCTTGCGTAAGCGTGCCGTTGACTTTCTTGCCGATTCGGCGGTTCTGGCCATCGATTACATACTCGATTAGCGTGCCACTCGGCAGCGACACCTGACGCAAGTTGCCTGTCACATCATAATTGTAAGTCGTCGTCTGAGCGCCGATCGTCTTTGTCTGTAGCTCGCCGTTTGCCGTGTATGAGTAGGTGGCTGCTCCGTTTGCCGTTATTCGGTCTTGCGCGTCATGCGTTGCGCTTATTGATCCGGCTGTCGTCGTCAGGCTGGCGCGATTGCTGTTGCTGTCGTAGGCGTAAGCCGAGATGGTGACCATATTGAGCTTGACAGTGCTCAAGCGCCCGGAGAGGTCATACGTGTAATCATAGGTATTGGTCGCGCCTTGCACCGTCTCCACCTTCTGTGTGATACGACTGAGTTTGTCGCGCGTGTGGGTAGCTGCATAGAGCGGCGTGGCGTTGATAAACGCGCTGTAGCTGGTCAATTCGCCGAAACTGTTGTAGCCGCGCGTGTCCGTAACATTACTTAGCGTCGTGCCTGTAATCAAGCCGTTTTGCGCGCTGCGCGTGATCGCCAGCGCGCCAGCGCCAATCAGCAGATTATCGTTGTCATACGTGAAGTTGACAATACTTGCACCGTTGATGCTCTGCGAGGTGACGCGGAAATTATTGTCAAAGGAGCGCGTGACGCTGCCCGCGACTGTGCCTGTCCACGTTGTACCAGTGCTTAGCGAGCCGTCATAGGCGAAACTCAAGCCGCCACCGCCGGGCGCGCTGATGCCGGATAGATTGCCCGTCGTGGCGCTGTAACTGAATCCATATGCGCCATTGGGCACAGTCAGGGTTTGCAAACGTCCTGCAGAGTCATAAGCTAAATTGAGCGTCAAGGCATCAGGCCGCGTGACCGTCGTAAGCTGCCGGTCGAGATTATAGGCAAATTGCGTCGCGCCCGTGCCGGGCACAACCGGCGGCGTGTAGCTCATCAATAGGTCAAGCGCGTTGTAGGCGAGCGTATGCGCTGGTCGTCCGGGGGGCGTCAGCGAGGTCAGGTTGCCGCCCGCGTCATAGCCGAAGCCTATGACGCGGCTGTCGGGCAAGGTCTGCTGTGTGGCGCGCCCGGCGTTGTCATAACTGAGATTTGTCACGCGGTTGAGCGCGTCGGTGATGACGGACAAAAACCCGTTGGCGTTGTAAGCGAAGCCAAAGGCGCGGGCGTTTACGCCGCTGCTGAGCGTTACAGTGCTCAATCGCCCGCGTGCGTCGTAGCCATAGCTGACGGGGTCCAGATTGGCGAACTGCTGTTGCGTCGGGCGATTCTGCATATCAACAACCGTCGTCGCCTGACGTCCGACCGGCGTCGTGTCAACAAAGGTCCGCGTCGCCGCAGTAAAATTGCTAGTGAAGTTGCGGCCATTGACGCTTAACGTGTCGTTTTGCGTGATCAAGCTCAATGGGTCAGTTGGATTTGAGAGCGTCACCGCGCGGCTAAATGTTGTGCCGAGGGTGAGCGCGCCCGGCGTCGTCGTAATTGACGAGGTTGTCAGCGGCGCTTGCATCTTCCAACGCGGGTCGGGACTGAGCGTCTCGTTCGTCACGATTCCGTTGGGCGTGGTGGTTGTGGTCGTGCCGTTCGGGCGTTCGAGCAGGGTGGTCTGCAAGCCGTTTGACAAGACGTTGATCCGTTGCTGGTCGCCATTGACCAGTTGATTGACCTGATAATTGTCCGTGCGGTTCAAGGCAGTCGTCAGCAGTACGTTGTAGTTCAACCCCGCATCCGTGCGCGCCAGAGTTTTGAAGCCTGTCGCCGGATCGTCGTTTCTGATCAAACGTCCGAGCGCGTCGTAGGTGTAGTCGTAAACCTGGTTGCGCGGTGTGGTGTATTGCGTCATCAAGCCGGCAGAGTTGTAGACGAATTGATGCATCTGACTGGCCGGATCAGTGATCTCGTTGATGTAGCCGCCGGCGTTGAGTATGAGCGTCGTCAGTTGATTGTCGGGACTCAGGATTCCAGTTGGATTGCCCGATCCGCCGCGCTCAATCGTCGTCAAGTTGTTGTCGCCATCAGTAACAGTGATAAGCCGTCCAGCGCCGTCGTAGCCGAAGACGTATTTGCTTGCGCCAGTCAGCGTGTTGACGGTACGCAGGTGGCGGCCCGCGGGATCGAATTGATAAAGCTCGCTGCCGTCCGTGGACGGGATGGCGATGTCTGTGTTGGTAAAGCCGGGCAGCGGCGGCAGGACGCGGCGAATGCGGTGGTTGTTGAGATCGGCGATCCATATGCTGCCGTCGGGCCCGATCTTCACCTCAGTGGACTGGCGGATCATCGCTGCAGTGGCCGCGCCGCCGTCGCCGCTGTAGCCGGTCACGCCGTTGCCCGCGACAGTGTTGATAATCCCGTCTGGGCCGATCTTGCGGATGCGCCCGTTGGCCCAGTCGGCAATGTAGATGCTGCCGTCGGGCCCGCGCCCTATGCCTTCGGGCGAGCAGAATTGCGCCGCCGTCGCCGCGCCGCCGTCGCCGCCCGAGCCGCAGGAGCCGCTGCCTGCGATGACCTGGATGATTCCGTCTACACCGACTCGATAGAGGCGATGGAATTGCGTATCGGCAAAATAGAGCGAGCCGTCAGGGCCAAGCACAACGCCAAAGACCGTGCCCAAACAGGCTTGGGTCGCCGGCACGTTGTCCACAGCACAGCTACCCGCGTTGCCGTTGCCTGCAATGGTATTGATGATGCCATCCGTACCGATGCGGCGGATGCGGCGATTGCCGGAATCGGCAAGAAAGATTGTGCCGTCGGGCGCAACAAATATGCCCTGGCTGTTGTTGATCCTGGCTTGCGTGGCGGGTCCGCCATCGCCGCAAGCATTGGTTGGCGACGGGCAGATCACGCCCGTGCCAATCACAGTCGAGATGATGCCGTTGGGCGCGACCTTGCGCACTTTGTGGGTGCCGGCATCGAGGATATAGTACGAACCGTCCGGCCCGAAGGCAACGCTGACGGGAGCGCTCAAGCGCGCCGCCGATGCCTGCCCGCCATCGCCGCAGGAATCAGTAGCCGGAGTGCATTGCACACCGACTGTCCCAGCCACCTTCGTCACGATGCCGTTCGGGGCAATGCGCCGCACCACGCGGTTGCCTACGTCGGCGACGTAGACACTGCCGTCGGGCGCAAAATCGAAACCCTCCGGCGTGTTGAAAGCCGCTGCCGTCGCCTGTCCGCCATCGCCGCTGTAACCCGCCACGCCCGTGCCCGCCGCCGTCGTGATGACGCGGTTGACGCTCTCGACGCGCCGCCGCCCGCCGTCGCCTGTGTAAAGCGTCCGCCCAATCGGATCGTAAACGTGCTGCACATCGAGCGACCAGCCGCCCAACTCCTGCCCACGCGCATCGAAAGCGCCTATAGAGACAGTCGCGGCGCGCAGCAAAGTCACTTCGCGCCGCGTCGGGTTCGAAAGCAGCGGAATCCCGTTGGCAGTATAACCGAAGCCGACCGTGTTGTAATAAACCCCTGGGTAAACAAAACCGATAGTCACTAGCGCCGGCTGCTTGCCTTGTAGCGTGCGCCCGTAAGCGTCCTTGCCGTCCCAGGTGTAGGTCGTCATCTGGTTGGACGCGCCGGGGAAGCTCTGGCGAAAGACTTGCCCGGCAACACTCACCTCCAGATCAATGCGCTGTAAAAAAGCCGGCACGCTGACACCGCTCAGTGGAATGTTGATGGTGTACTCAGTTTGGCGACCCGGTGCGCGGTCGCTGCTGTAATTGAGTGTGAACGGCGTGCCGACCAGATTGATCGCCTCACCCAGTGTCTGCCCCTGACAGCCAATGACCGAGCCTTTCTGGCAATCAGAGTTGTTCGGCGAGTTGCCGCCACAGTTGGCAGCACCGCCATTTGGACTGGCAGCCTGTTGCGTGGCGTTGCCGCTGCTTGGCCAATTGGCGTCAACGACTGAGAAGTGGCTGTGTGGCACACGCCACAGGCTCTGGTTGACGGCGTAGAGTGTGGCCAGCGTTTGCCGCTCCGGCACGTTGATGCCCAGCGCCGCATATTCAGGGTCGGTCGCGGGCAACCCCGCGCCGTTCACGTCCAGGTCGGCCACGCCGCCGTTGATCGCTAGAATCTTGACCACGCGGCCGTTGGTTGAAGGCACCCACACGCCGCGTAGTGGATCGTAGAAGCCCGACGGGACGAGCGTGCCGATGGGGAAGTTAAGGAAATTCTCCAGGTATTGAATGACGGGCTGGCTAAACTGCTCTTCGACGGCGCCAGCGGCCTCGGCTTCGTCAATGCTGAATTTGACCGCGTAGGTGTAATCGCTGGTCGGCGGCAGATCGCCGGGCATTGCGTTCACGCCGTTGGTTCCCACGGTGAATTCGGTTGCGCGCACGTTGAGCTTGTCTAAGCCCTGCATTGCGCCGCCCGGAAGCTTCATCGTCGCCATCGTCCCTTGTTTGAAGAGCAGCGTGGCGCGGCGCGTGCCGGAGGTGTCGGTCGAAGCCGTGCCTTGCACCACCTGGATCGGCGCAGTCGAGTTAAGGTCAATGAAGGTCACCGCCGAGTCGTAGACGATCATTACCACATCAGGTACGCCGCAGTAATCCTGCCACGGCACGTTTTCAGTTCTTTGCACGGGAAGAAATCCGACCCTCTCGTATTTCACGGTAAGCACGCCGCCGCCATTGACCGCCATATCGAAACGTCCATCTGCTCGGCTCAAGGTCTGCCCGAATTCTGGATGATCGAGCACACTGATCTTGACGAGCGAAAGCGGCGAGTTGTCTTTGTTGAGCACTCTGCCGCGCAAGACCGCTGCGCGTATCGGCTCAATAGTGCCCGGCGCAACTCCGGTTTGAATCGGGTTGGCACCCGTGTAGAGAAACTCTGTCGCCGCCCCGATCGTCGATGCCACCGTCATATCGAGCGGAGGCGCCACCATCATCGGGTCAGGCGGCGGCGTCGTCGGATCGGCGTTGACCGTCACCACCACCTCGTCGCTGCTCGTCAACTGTGAATCATTGGCGCTCAGTCGCAAGGTATAGACACCCGCTGTGCTGAAGATGGCTTCCGTTGCCTCGGCGCTGGCACTACTGAAAATCACTGTCGCTGGACCACTCACCACACTCCACGACAGACTCAAGCTGTTGTTTGGCAAGCCGTCGTCCGAAGCCGTGCCCGTCAAATTGGCGCGATTGGGCAAGGTGATTGAGAAGTCGGCTCCGGCATTGACGACCGGCGCTTGATTGTTCGCGGTCACCGTCACCATCATCTCGTCGAAACTACTGAGCAACGCATCGCTCCCTGTCAAACGCAGCACGTAACTGCCCACGGCGCTGAAGCTTGCTGTCGTTGTCGCCTGCTGCGGGTCGGTGAAAGTAACCGTGCCGGGACCGCTCACCTGACTCCACATCCGTGTCAAGGAGCTGCAATAGGGGAAGCCGTCATCTGTGACCGTGCCACTCAAGATTGCCATCTCCGATAGCTGAATGGTGCGATCTGGTCCGGCTGAAACCGTCGGCGCTCGGTTAAGCGGCTGGTCGAAGGCACGAATCAAAAAAGCTGCCATCTGGGCGCGGGTCACCGATTCTGTCGGGCAGTAGAGGCTTGGCGAACAGCCCAAGGTGATGCCTAAGACTGCCATCCGATCTATGAAGGGATAAAACGGATTGGACTCGGGCACATCATCAAAGCGCTGCGTCGGTGGGGTGGGCGGGTTGAATTCGCCCAGCGCCCGCATCAGGAAAGCCGCCATCTGCTCGCGGGTGACCACCGCCGTCGGACAATAATTTCCCGGGCTGCAACCGAGTGTGATGCCCAATTCTGCCAGGCGATCAATAAAGGCATAGAAAGGATTTGTGGGCGGCACGTCGGCAAAACGCTGTGTTTTAGGGGGAGGGGGATTGAACTCGCCCAGGGCGCGCAGAAGAAAAGCCGCCATCTGCTCTCGTGAGACGGCTTGGTCGGGGCAGTAGAGGGGCGGATTTCCTGAACACCCCAAGGTGATGGCACGAGCCGAGAGTTTGCCAATGAAGTTGTAAAAGGGGTGGTCTGCAGCGACATCGTTGAAGGCGATGCCCTGAACGACGGTGAAAGTTTGTCCGGCAACCGTGATGGAGCCGTTGCGACGAGTGGCTCCTGTATTGGCGCTGACCGAATAGTTGACAGAGCCATTGCCGGACCCGGTAGCGCCGGAGTTGATGGTGATCCAGGTGTCGTTGCTGAGCGCAGTCCAGGCACAAGCCAGGGGAGCGGAGACGGCAATGGAATGGTTGGCGGTCTCGTGGGTAAAGGATTGGCTCAAGGGTGAAATGCAGTAGGCACACTGAGGCGTGAGGGAGTGAATCGAGGCGGTTGCCGGAGTGGCTTCCGGTTGGTGTGTGTGCCTGGCAAAGGAAGCGAGTGTGGCGGTCGGCTCGGGTTCAAGGAGTGGGCGCAGCTCTGCCGGGATCAGATGGCTCGGCACCAGGTTGCTCGATGATAAGTTACTCAAGGGCTCGGTGAGCGGGGTTGAGTCAGCGCTTTGTTGGAAGAAGCGTGGAAAGGTAGTCCCCTTTGAAGGTCGGCTGGTGGCGCTATGGGAAGGGCGAAGGGTTGCTGCGAGCGGAGGAGTATCTTCAGAACTCCATACTTTTGAAGAACTGAAGATCAAAAGCAACATAGGCAGCAGAGCGAGAGTCACTCGCAAAATGAATAGTGTAGAAACAGGATGGAACGCCGTCTTCTTCATAATGACCTCCGATGGTGAAAAGCGCAGTGGCTGGAACCGGTGTTGAGACGAAGCCATGTCGAGGTAGATGGCTTTCTCAGATAAATGAGGAGGTGAAGCGGTACCGGCTAATCCGGGAGCGCGAGTTGCGGATATTCATACTGTGCTCCTGGGGACTGTAGATATGTGAAAGGGACGAAAAAGCGAGTTGCGGCAGATGCGATGCCGACCTCCGGCTGTCCTCAGACCGTGGGCTTTGCCGGAAGCCAGCCAGCGATAGATGCTTTGCGACTTCACTTGCGCAATCGCCCCGGCCTGCCGCGTCGTCAGCAACTCACTTTGGAGATGGCAGACAGGGCAGAGCATTGCCATTGGACGGCTGATGATGCGTTGGCGCTCGAAGGCTATGATTTCGACTCTTCTTCTTGTCATCATTGCTGGAACCGGTGATATAATACGCGTGATTTCTTAATGCCTGAGTTACTTTCCAACAGGTTGGACGGTACACCAGGGCTCAAGGTAAAGTCCTGAAAAAGAACTGAACAAACATGAAAAGAATTGACTTAAGATACTTGAGATAAAAGCTTATGGCAGTGCAGGTTTATAAAAAGTACATTCTGGGAAATTATCAGCTTGAGCCTGATCGCCGCTCGCTTGCCCGTGACGGCGTTCCGGTACACATCACGGGCAAGCCTTTCCAGGTATTGCTTTACTTGATTGAGCACCGCGACCGGCTGGTAAGCCGCGCCGAATTGTTTGATCGCTTCTGGGAAGGCCACGATGTTTACGATGTGGCTTTGTCAAAATGCGTGGGAGCAATACGTAAAGCGCTTGATGACAAGGTAGACACGCCTCAATTCATAGAGACGCGCTGGGCAGAAGGCTATCGCTATATCGGGCCATTTGAAGAACAACTGGCGCACGCCAACCTCTCCGTTGTAGAGATCGAAAGGAGTCGCGGCGTAAAGATTGTCATCGAAGAAGAGATTTCAACCGAAGCGCAGCCTGGCGAAGTGGCAATTCTCAATCTGCCATCTCAGCATACAATCTCTACACAATCGAAGTCCTTTCCCCACAAAGTGGCTCTACTCTTATCACTTGTCCTGATGGCGCTCGCCATATCGGCGCTGATCCTATACCGCAGCCGCGCCACCGCAAAGACTAGCGCGGGGTCGCCGATTCGCTCGATTGCCGTGCTGCCGCTAAAGAACCTGACAGGCGACCCGGCGCAGGATTATTTCAGCGATGGAATGTCGGAAAGCCTCATCACAGAGCTGTCGCGAGTGAAGGGATTGAAAGTTGTCTCGCGTGTGTCAGCGTTCACTTTCAAGGACAAAGAGGTTGATGCACGCGAAATCGGCGAGCGGCTCGGAGTGGCGGCGGTTTTGGAAGGCAGCATTCGCAAAAGCGGTGATACGGTGCGCGTAGAGACCCGGCTTGTCAGCACAGTAGATGGCCACATCATCTGGACTGGCGACAGCTACGACCGCGCGCTGAAAGATATTTTTGTCATACAAGATGAGATCGCCTGCAGCGTGGTTGGAGGGTTACGAGTAAAACTGTGCATCGAAGGAGAGCCGCTGTTTCATCAGCATACCAATAACCTGGAAGCCTACAGGGCATATCTCAAAGGACGCCACTTCATCAACGCGCAATACAGTGAGATAGGGCCCCTGAGAGCCCTGAACAAAGCTGCAGAGTATTTCGAGCAGGCAATCGCCATTGATTCAAGCTACGCGCTGGGTTACGCGGGACTGGCAGACGCCTACACACAGCTCTTATGGTTCTCGACAGGTGATTCAAGGCCGATGATCGCAAAAGCGAAAGCCGCGGCGCTAAAGGCGGTTGCGCTTGACCCGACACTGGCGGAAACCCACACCGCCTTGTCGGCTGCCTATCTTCACGACTGGAACTTTGATGGAGCGGGGCGGGAAATAGAGCAAGCTCTGGCATTAAATCCGGGCTACGCCTGGGCGCATCACGAGTATGCAACTTACCTGGGAACGGTAGGCCGAGGAGATGCGGTCGCGGCGATAAAAAAAGCTGAGGAGTTTGATCCGCTCAACATTGCCATTATAGTCGACACGGGAAACACCCTTCTCGGCGCGGGCAAATACGACGAGGCAGAAGCAGTATTCCAAAAGGCTCGCGAAATAGACCCCAACTCTATCAACCGCTCGATTATCGGATTGTGGTATGTGGATAACGGAAGGTTCGAAGAGGGCATCAAAGAAATAGAAGCATCTATTGCCGACTCGGGCCGAACCCCAGACCGCTTGATGTCACTTG
>JANMSG010001167.1:0-7920 GCA_031389065.1 Acidobacteriota bacterium
TCATGATTACCTCCGATGTATTCATAGAGAACACTATTTCCGCTCTGCGCGGCGGGGCTTATGATTTTATCGCCAAGCCGATCAATTTCGAAGAGCTTGAGGTTACCATCCGCAATGGCATTGAAACGCAAGCCTTGCGTAAAGAGGTTCGCGGCTACCGGCGCGAGCGCGCCAAACAATTCAGCTTTAACCAGATCATTGGTGAATCGTCTTCCCTGCGCGCCGTGACACAACTGGCGCGAAAGGTTGCAGAAAGCGAAGTCTCCTCGGTTCTCATTCAAGGTCCTTCAGGCACAGGCAAAGACCTCATCGCCAAAGCAATTCATTATGGCTCGCGGCGTGCTGATGCGCCCTTTGTCGCCATCAACTGTGCAGCGATCCCTGCGAACCTGATCGAGAGCGAATTGTTCGGTTACGAAAAAGGCGCCTTCACAGATGCCAAGGGTCGCAAGGAAGGATTATTTGAACAGGCAGAAGGCGGCACCCTCCTGCTCGATGAAATCGGCGAACTCGAGCTTGGCTTGCAAGCCAAGCTCTTGCGCGTTCTTGAGGAAGGAGCCTTTCGTCGCGTCGGGGGCTTGAAAGATGTGCCGCTTGATGTGCGCGTCGTAGTGGCAACCAACAGAGATCTGAAAACCGAATGCGAGGCGGGGCGTTTTCGACTGGATTTATTCTACAGATTTTCGGTGATTCAAATTGATATGCCGCCTTTGCATGAACGCGCCGGAGACGTCATCATTCTAGCCAATCACTACATCGCGCATTTCAACAAAAATTTCGCCAAGCAGGTGCGGGGGCTATCTAGCGAAGTCATAGAAATCTTCCAAAAGTACAAATGGCCAGGCAATGTGCGCGAACTTCGCAACGTCATTGAGCGCGTCATGATTTTGGAAGAAGGCGATGTGATAACCGCAAAATATCTGCCTCAGGGCTTCGATAAAATCGAAACTGGCGCTGAAAAAGTTTCGCACACACCTTTGGTTTTTACAGGCGATGCTTCTTCGACACCTCATCAAGTTGAAGCAACGCAAGCTTTTCGCAATGAACTTCCCTTGCTCAAACTCCCTCCCCAGGGAATTGTGCTGGAAGAATTAGAGATGACTTTGGTCAAACAAGCTCTTGAAAGGTGCGGCGGCAATCAAACGCGAGCCGCAGAAATGCTGGGCTTATCGCGCGACCAACTGCGCTATCGTTTGAAGAAACTCGAAGAAGGCATCGCGGAAAAATAAAAAATAGCGATCAGCAAACCTCTGAAATCAAGGAAAAGCCCGCCAATACCAATGCGGGCATTTTTATCTCCGCCTTTTCATTTATTTCGTTGAGTAGTGTAATTCTTCGCTATTGATTGGTCATAATTTCGCAATCCACAGCAAATATTCTTAAAATACAACCTTATTCTTTGCGGCACACACATTGCTTAATCTAAAAACGAAAATCCCTTGCGAATCCGCAATATTTTCAGTGAGGTGAGAAATAATGAAAATTCTTTTGGCAGTAGATGGCTCTCAATTCAGTGATGCGGCTGTGGAAGCTGTTGCTCAAAGACCTTGGCCGGCAGATAGCGAAGTAAAAGTTCTGACCGTCATAGAACCCTTCACGCCTTATATGACGGAAATGTGGGCGACTTCCAATGAGTTCTGGGAAGGGATAGACAAAACATCAAAAGAGCAGGCAAATCATGCCATTAATGGCGCGCTCGAACGCTTGAAAGCGGCTCAAGACAAGACCTTAAAAATCTCCACAGAGATCGTCAAAGGCAACGCCAAACACGCCATTCTTGATGAAGCGGAAAACTGGGGAGCGGATTTGCTCGTCATAGGCTCACACGGCTATACAGGATTGAGGCGTATGTTACTCGGTTCCGTATCGCAAGCGATCGCTTCACACGCGCATTGCTCCGTTGAAATTGTTCGTGCCCCTGCAACAACTCAAAGTGAGTGAAAATCGGACAAGGTGTATTCATGCAACAAGTTTTTCAGGTTCTGCCCGAATCGGTCGGAAGCGCTTTTCTAAATCGCTCAGGAAGTTTCTCTATGATCAAGCGATTAAGCGAAGCAGAAGCGATAACCGTATTGAGCGAAGGAACCCTAGGTCATTTGGGCTGTGTCACAGAGCGTGGACCGTATGTGGTTCCCGTTCATTATATTTTTCACGAGGGCAATATCTACGTACACTCGCTGATGGGGAGCAAGATTCAAACCTTGCGACAAAATCGGAAAGCCTGTTTTCAAGTGGACAAATCGGATGACGAATATAGCTGGTGCAGCGCCATTGCCTTCGGCAAATATGAAGAGATTACCGATGCCGAGGAGCGTTTCTCTTTTATGCGACGCATACTGACGCGCTTTCCGCACCTTGCGCCTGCTGATTCCGCATCCGTAGAGGCACCGCAAGACAACGCGATAATTTTTCGCATACGCATCGAGCAAATCTCTGCGGTGGGCGAACAGTAAAGTTGCTCACTTGACCTGTTGAGTTTGATTACCGAGATAGAAACGCACAAATCCTCAGCCTTGGCAGAGCGAAACATGCAAAGGTAAAACCCCTCACTTCCCTACTTGTACCGTCAGCCAGCTAATCGCTACGTACACATTTCTATGCTCGTCGCCGAAGAGTTCTGCAAACTGCCACGCATAGGAATTAATGGGGTCGTTCACAAAGAAAAATCTTCGGGATAGAATCGAAAAGCTGAGAAATTTTCTACTTCGCAGGGTTCAATGTCATTCTCACTGATTTAAGCAAAAGGAAGGAATCAACAATGAGAGCATCTATAGCAAGAGAGATAAGAAATCTCAAACAGGAGTTGCTCTGGAAAGAGTCGGCAGAAAAATTGCGTCAGGAGAAGTTCCAGATAGAAACCGCCATCGCAAGCAATTTACGCGCAACCGAAGAGATGAGCGAAGCATGGCAAGAGCGCGATTCCCCTGCCGAAGACGAGATACGCGACGTGGAATACAGTCATCGCGCAAACCTTCAAGCCATGCTGCGCCACATCAATGAAGCGTTAGAAAGATTGACCAATAAAACTTTCGGTCGTTGCGTTGACTGTGGAAAGAAAATTGAAGGAAAGCGCCTGCAAATTGCTCCGACTGTATCGCGCTGCCTGGCTTGCCAGAGCACTTTAGAGGGGAACTCTCATATCGCAACATTGTAGCGCCATCCTCGGGCGAAGGCGGAAAGAAGGTAACAGAGAAAAAGAGGCTTTGCGTTCTTTGCGATTTTCGCATCTTTGCAAGACCCTACGTTCGCAAAGATACGCAAAGAAATTTTCAACCTTCATCGCCAGCGTCAATTTTTGCAGCGCAACCGTGCCTGTCATGATGTCTATTTTACCGAGGCGCTGTAAAAAAATTCTATTCCATCTTCGCTTCGACGGCTTGCGCTTGGCTTGCACCCAACCTGGGCATAGAAATTTCCAGCAGGCCGTCTTTAAAACTCGCTTTGGCTTGATCGGCTTCAACTTCGCAAGGCAAAGCGAGAGAGCAAAACACCTCTTTCAAGTTTTGCTCGATTGACGAACCCTCTTCTTTCTTCTCTTCAACGCTGCGCGCCGTGCTGGCAGCGATTATAAGATGGTGCGGCTCAATGCTGACGTTGATCTCTTTCGCATCAAAGCCGGGCATCTCTGCACGCACCACAATTGAGGTATCATATTCATTGATTTCCACAGGAACCTTCATTAAATATTCAGATTCAGCGCGAAACCAATCTTCTGCGTCATGACCTTCTTCGTAGCCTCTCTCTTCGAAAAGTTCATAGGCGCGTTTTTCAATACTCTGGTAAAGCTCATTGATTCGATCAAAGATTTTTTCGGCATGAATGATGAACTCGTTTTGGTTTTCAACCTTCTCAATCCCAGTTGCGGTTTCAGATTGTAATGCGGTTTGACTTGCCATGATGTCTACTCCTTTCAAACGAAATGGTGATTATTGATTCGTCCTTTCGCGGACGATTTCGATGGTGCAGGGAGCGCGTATCGCGACTGCTTCAAAAACGCTTCCTCGTGAACCGAGGGTTATCTCTGCAATGTCTGTGCCAACGCAGCGGCGAGGATTTTGCTGAATCTTGGACGAGAGAGGTCGAGTTGGAATTGGAATTAGGGAACGTTCGCTCACCGCTATGGGTAACTTTTGCACAAGACTTTCAGCAACATAAAAACCAATCCAGCGCGACGCGATTATAGCGAAATGGAAGTCCATTAAGCAATAATGCGGTGGAGAAAATTTTTTTTTGCGCTAAAACACGTGAGGACTGAAAATTTTGTCTCCCTTCAGCCCTCGCTCAACTGCTTGTGCGTCGAATCTCGTCGCCAAAAATCTATCCAAGACTGGAGCAATGATCACACAGAGGCTTTGTCTGACGTAGCATTAGTTTGCTCCACCGCTATGCGGATGTTATCGCCATATTGTAAGCTCACAACTTGATGAATCGCTTATCACTCAGACGTTATGCGTGGTTATCCATCGCCGCGGCAATCGCCACCATAGCCTTAAAGAGTTTTGCATATTGGCTTACCGGTTCAGTCGGTCTGTTGTCAGACGCCGTTGAATCTATCGTTAATCTGGTCGGCGCTTTGATGGCTCTGGCGATGTTGACGGTGGCGGCGCGCCCGCCCGATGAAGACCATCCTTACGGCTACAGCAAAGCCGAATACTTTTCAAGCGGCGTGGAAGGAACGCTGATTTTTATTGCCGCTATCAGCATCGCAATCGCCGCCGGCGCACGTCTCCTCCATCCGAGAGCCATCGAACAAACAGGCGTAGGCATTATCATTTCCATCATCGCTTCGATTATCAACTTCGTTGTGGCGCGCATTTTGATACGAGTCGGCAAGGAGGCAAACTCCATTACGCTGGAAGCGGACGGGCATCATCTGATGACCGATGTCTGGACTTCGGCGGGAGTCATCACCGGTGTCGGCATCGTTGCTTTCACAAGGTGGATGCCGCTTGACCCGATTCTGGCTATCGCAGTTGCTATGAATATCGTGTGGACAGGTTTTCAGTTGATGCGTCGCTCGGTCTTAGGTTTGCTCGATAGAGCCTTGCCAAAACAAGAGCGCGAGGTGGTGGTGGAAATTTTTGAGCGCTATAAACAACAAGGCGTTGAATATCACGCGCTACTTACCAGACAGGCAGGGGCGCGAAGATTTGTTTCTGCTCATGTGCTGGTGCCAGGCAATTGGAGCGTGCAGCGCGGACACGAGTTGCTTGAAGAAATTGAACAAGAGATTCGCAGTGCCCTACCGGATGTGCACGTCTTGATCCATCTTGAGCCTGTCGAAGACCCAGTCTCTTGGGATGATGTGGAACTAGACCGCGAGTAGCAATTCGCTACGTTGCAGGATTATTACTTCGCCTTTGTTTTGATAATTTTGCCGGGCGCACACAAATTAAAAGGGCGAGCATTGATGCCCGCCCTTCCTCGTTTTCATCCAACTTCTCACATTGCCTTTAGCATTCGGAATAACCGCAAGCGTAACAACTGTGACAACCTTCGATTCTGACGAATGCCGAATCGCCGCAGTTCGGGCAGAGGTCTGCGGACATTTCCGAAACCGCTTTCGCCGATAGCTTAGACTTGGTTTCTGCGGTCAAGGCGCTTCCAATTTCTACACTCTCAACGCCCATCACAGCGCCTTGTCCTGCGTCTTCTGTGCCCATCGGAACTCCCAGATAATTTTCAGCCAATGCTTGACCGACAGCATCAGGCAAAGAAAGAACTCTGCGTTTGCCGTAGCCGTAAGAACGTGCGCCGCCGATGCCGGAGATTTGCTTGACGATTTCGCCGACGCGCTCGACCGGCGAAATGGGCGATTCGATGCGCAGCACCAAAGACATCAAACGCCCCATCGCTTCAGCCATCGCTTTAATGTCGGAACCCGCTTTACCGATTTCCAGGAAGACCTCAAACGGCTGCGACTCCTCGTCTTCATTCATCGTGATGTGAGCCGTTCCCGAAGGCGTGTTCTTGCTGACGGTGTAGCCGCGACGTTTGTAAGGACGCGGGCGAATCTTTGGCTTCGCGCTGATTTCGACTGGAGCCACTTTCTTAACAAGAGGGCTACCTTCAACATTAACCAAGGAGCTACCTTCAACTGACGCGATGTCTTTCGATTCAACGGTTGCATTTACTGCTTGAGGCGTAACATTGGTTTGAATGGCGGTTTGAGCGGCGGTCTGCACTTCCACAGGTTTATCGTTCGCTTTTTTGTCATCTTCTTTGAGATTCAAAACCTGCACATCACGCGACCCGTCGCGATAAACCGTGCCGCCTTTGCAGCCTGAGCTGTAGAGCAGTTCGTAAACTTCTCGCGTCTGGTCAATGGTGTAATTGTGCGGCAAATTGCAGGTTTTTGAAATGGACGAATCAACCCAACGCTGAATCGCGGCTTGAACTTTGACGTGTTCTTCGGGAGCCAGATCCATAGCCGTCACGAAGTAATCTGGCATCACTTCGCCTTGATTGGCTTGCTGCCACTCTTCTAAAACTTTGACGCGCTCTTCGTGTTTGCCAAGACGCGATTTGCGATAATAACTCCAGAAATAAAACGGCTCGATTCCCGTCGAAGTGCCTACCATCGTGCCTATCGTATTATGAGCAACCATTCCATTCGCGACGTAGGTATTGGTATCAGGAACGCTCAAATCGAAGGTAAGCGAATGGCTCAAGTTGATGTTTGCTGCTACATCGAAGAACAAACTGCCATCGAGCAAATGAGAGGAAGGCAAGTTGCCGAGCGCAGCATTGGCGCTTGCCAGACCGCGCCATTTCTCTTGCGTCATGCCGCTTCTGAGAGCGCTGGCGATTTCTTGCCGAACACCTGTAGGCAAGCCATCCGATTCAACATAAAGCTTACGCAACAAGTTTGCAGGAATGCTGTCAGCACGGCTGCCTTTGTCTTCACAAGCATTCAAAAGTGTCTGCTTGTGATTGCTCACAAAACCAACGCGCTCGCGGAACCGTAGAACTTCCGCACTGTTAAGCAAGCGAACTTCGTGACGAGTGCTTGCGCCATAGCGACCAACGCCCGGTTCTAGGCTCCTACGCGTGGACAAGATGCCAAGCCCCATCAGGGCAATCTGAACCTCTTTCGCTAATCGTTCGGACGCGCTCACGAATGTCACGATGCCGTTTGATATGCTGCCATCGCTTTCAAACAAGCCGCGTAAAAACGCTGACACAGTGGCTGCACCGCCCGCCAAAACGGCTTCGGGAATATGTGCGTCGTGGGCACTTGATTTCGCAAGCCCATTGGCGCGCATCCATCTGGGAATGAAATACGAGCCAGCCCACACGATCAAGCAATTTCGTTCGGTGTCTTCAACGCGAGCATCAAGGTTAAAGACACTGCCGATCAGTTCTTGAAGTTTGCCAACCACATCCGCATCACGAGCATCAACGGCAATGCCTAAGCCGCCACGATCTTTCAAGTACCCATCGCCAACGTAAAAGCCCAAGAGTTCAGCAAGCTCTGAGGTCAACATTTCAGGAAGTTGCAAAGTGGAACGACGCCTCTTGGTTGCGATGGCTTCAAGGCGTGGCATCTCAGCACGTCCAAGTCCGCCACGAGCCATCACCAGCGTATCGCCCGGCTGAATTTCGCCCATCTCCTTCCAATCGTAGTTGCCTTCACTGTCAATGACGCGAACGCGATGCTGCAAGGTCGCAGCCAGATTGAAGCCTCTGGCTGTGGTTATCTCGACGACCTCTTTGTAACCGTTAACGTAGAATTTATTGACAGCTTTCGCACCTGTATCTGAATGAGTAGTGAGAGAAACATCTTGCCACTGTTCTCCATCCGGGTCGCCCAGAGACGCTATAGGCTTGAGCGCGCCATCTGCGAACACCAGCGTATCCGGCGTGACGCAACCATTGGGGGCTTGCGTCAACAGCGTCACATTGCGAATGCCTTTTTCG
>JANMSG010000957.1:0-3522 GCA_031389065.1 Acidobacteriota bacterium
TTCGCGTCGAACTCGTCAACGCCAGCGGGCAGGTGCTCGCCCAAGCCAAACTGCGCGGCATTGCAGGCGATTGGAGAGCCTATCGCGCCAAATTGCGCGCCACCGGTACCGAAGCGAAAGCGCAACTCAACCTCATCATTGAAAACAGTGGCAAAAACAGTCGCACTCTCGATCTCGACATGGTTTCGCTCTTTCCGAAAGAGACGTGGAAGGGGCGCGCCAGCGGTTTGCGCGGCGATCTGGTGCAATTATTGAAAGACCTGGAGCCCGGTTTCCTACGCTTCCCTGGCGGTTGCATCGTCGAGGGGCGCGAACTGGCCACGCGCTATCAATGGAAGACCACTATCGGCGATCCCGCCGAACGCAAACTCATTATCAATCGCTGGAACACCGAATTCAGAACCCGCAACCCTGAACGCGCACCCGCCGATTATTTCCAATCATTCGGGCTGGGCTTCTTTGAATACTTTCAACTGTGCGAGGACGTGGGCGCGGAACCGCTGCCGATTCTCAATTGCGGCATGGCTTGTCAGTTCAATACAGGCGAACTCGCGCCGCTCGATCAGCTCGATCCTTATATTCAGGACGCGCTCGATCTGATCGAATTCGCCAACGGCTCGGTCGCCACGACCTGGGGCCGCAAGCGCGCTGAACTTGGGCATCCCGCGCCGTTTAACATGAAGATGCTCGGCGTCGGCAATGAACAGTGGGGACCGGATTACATCGCCCGCTACGAACAGTTCGCCAAAACCATCAAGGCGAAATACCCGCACATCACGCTCATTTCCAGCGCCGGACCAAACCCGGACGGCGACCGCTTCGATTTCCTGTGGAATAAACTGCGCGGGCTGCATGCCGATCTGCCCAGTGTGGTCGATGAGCATTACTACCGCCCGCCGAAATGGTTTCTCGACAACGCGAATCGCTACGACAGCTATTCGCGTACCGGACCAAAGGTCTTTGCGGGCGAATACGCCGCGCATGTAACTGTCCCAGGTCGCCCCGACCGCCCCAACAATTGGGAAGCCGCGCTGGCTGAAGCAGCCTTTTTGACAGGGCTGGAACGCAATGCCGATCACGTCACAATCGCGTCGTACGCGCCGCTCTTTGGTCACGTGGACGCCTGGCAGTGGTCGCCAAATCTGATCTGGTTCGACAATCTGCGCTCATTTGGCACGCCTAGCTATTACGTGCAGAAACTCTTTGGCCAACATCGTGGCGCGGACATTCTGCCCGTGCTGTTGAATGGCTCGACGCAAAACGGCCAGCAGCAGCTTTACGCCAGCGCCGTCGGAGCCGCGCGCGGCGGCGAAGTGATTCTGAAACTGGTCAATACGGCAGCTACGGCGGCGCTCGTACGCATCAAGCTGTCGGGCGCAGGCAAACTCACGAAACCCGCCCAAGCCATTGTGCTGGCGAGCGGCGACCTGAAAACGGAAAACAGTCTGGACGCTCCGACACGACTTGCGCCCGTCGAACAAAAACTCACGATCAAGGCAGCGGAGTTTGACTACACGCTGCCACCGCAATCGCTGACGGTGTTGCGCGTGGCATATACGAAATAAGGCTTTTTGATCATTATCAGGTAGGCGTCTGTAAAACCTATGAAGACGAAATTACGAACACACTTTCTTTACATTCATTTGCCAACATCTGCCAACATCTCATTGTCCTGAATCTCTCGCAATTCTCCGGGGGCAACCCAACCGTCAACATCACCAACGCCACAGGGCAGACGGTTGGGGCGATTTCCATCAACTACACAAGACTGCGCGTCACCAACTACACCCGGCCACAGGACAGCACAGCTCTCCCCGAAACCTGATGATGCTTGTCAATCAGGGAGTCTGCGAAAAGATTCATCAAACAAGGAGAACAAAAAAATCGTTTTCAGCATCGAATGTCCGGTTTTGATTTTTGTCAATTCGAGCCGTCAGAAAGGAAAGAGAATAATAGTCAGAGGGCTATCGCTTCGGCGAATCTGGTAATGGTAGAATGCGGTTGTCAGTTTTTTTGAAAGAGCAAGTTTATGGAAATCAAAGTCGGGATTGTTTGTGATCGAGGATTGAATCCCAAGCGACCTGTCAATCAAGATAGTTTTCTTTCCGTGCTGCAACATGGTCTGTTCGCCGTATTCGATGGCGTAGGCGGGCAACGCGCCGGCGAAGTCGCCAGCAGTATGGCGGCAGAAACGGTCGAAGAATCGCTCGAAAACATCAATGCAGACTCCTCCCACGACTTGATCACGCGCGCCATCAAATTTGCCAACCGCGACATCTACGAAAGGGCAGAGGGCGAACCCGAATATCAAACCATGGCGACGACAGTGGCGCTGCTTCACATCGCGAATCACCGCGCCACCATTGCTCACGTCGGCGACAGTCGGGTTTATCGTTTGGAAGAAGGCTATTTTTATCGCGAAACCATAGACCACACGGACGTCAATGACGACCTACGGGCAGGCTTGTTGGCGGAACTTCGCGGCACCAAAAATCGCAACGTCATCAACCGCGCGCTCGGCGCTGAAGCAGATGTAGAGGTCGAACTCAAAACCATAATGGTGCCTGATGGAGCGAGATTCCTGCTGTGCAGCGACGGCATCTATCGCCATATGGCAGACGAAGAAATCGCCAGCGTGTTGGCGCAAACCAAAGACCCGCAACGCGCCGCAGACGAATTGAAACGCATCGTTTTGTCGCGCGGCGCGGACGACAATTTAACCGCTATCGTTGTGCAAGTCGGGCGCGCTCACATCAGTAACGTCATTGCGATTGATGATGGAATGTCTGCGTATCTAAACCAACAACCCTTAGCCGCAAGAGCCGTAAAGCAGGCAAGCGCATCGCAAAAACCGAGTGCCGCCCCGTCAAGCCCTGTCGAAGCGACGAGCCGTGCATCGGCGAGAAATCGTATAGAAATCGCCTTCAAATCTGACGACGAACAGGCGAATCTCTCGCCTTGGACTGAAGGAGATCAGCAACGATACGGCTTTAACGAAACGCCGTCGAAACCACGAATCTGGCTCTGGGCGTTGGTATTTCTCGTCGGCATCGTCGCAGCCTTTTATCTGGGCTTGCGAATGTCAGATTGGAAAAACCAATCTGCGTCTGTGCAGCCCACGATGAGCGAAACCGCAAAGCAAATCAAAACGGCGCAGGAGGCTGTAGAGAAAGGCGATAGTTTGACAGCCGTCAACCTGCTGGCCGGAATCGTTGTCCGTGAGCCGCAGAATGCTGATGCCAGGTATTGGCTGGGGCGCGCACATCTTGAGCAAGGCGAGTACGCCAAGGCGCGCGAAAATTTTGAAGAAGCGATTAAGGTTCAAGCGAAGATTGCCGACTTTTATCTTTATGCGGCAGTGGCGCAAAAAGCCTTGGGCAACAAAGCCAAAGCCGATGACCTGCTTGAACAGTATGTAGAGTTGCGCAAGGTTCAACATCTGACGCAGCAACCGAACAGATAGGTGACAGGTGTTAGGTGTTAAAACGGATTATCACCTAATACCTAACACCTGTCACCTAA
>JANMSG010000978.1:0-3135 GCA_031389065.1 Acidobacteriota bacterium
AAAGTTTTAATCTGCATCCAATGGGACATGATCATAACAAGCAAGCTCCGGTGAAGAAGCCAGCCGAAGCTCAGCATCACGACCATGCTACGACGACAACCAAACCAGAACAGAAAACTACCTCTGAACCAAAGACCAATACGAAACAAGAACAAGCGGTTTTTGTTTGTCCGATGCACCCGGAAGTGAAATCTGATAAGCCGGAGAAATGCCCGAAATGTGGCATGGCATTGGAGAAGAAAAAAGCGGGTACAGAAGAACACGATCATTCAAAGATGCAGCAGCCCACGCCAACAACAAAAGAACAGAAGCCTGCCCAACAACACGATCACTCCCAAATGCAACGCCAGTCCCTTGCGCTGCCAACCGCTCAAGGTCCTTCGATCACCCTCACAGAGTTGGAGCAAATGGCCGTAAAAAACAATCCGACTTTTGCCCAGGCAGAAGCAGCCATTCGCGCCGCCGAAGGTCGCAGAGTGCAAGCGGGACTCTTCCCGAATCCAGTCATCGGTTACGCCGGTGAAGAATTTGCTTTCCGCGCTTTTTCAGACAAGTCTGAACACCTCTTTTTTATCGAGCAGGAAATTCCGTTGGGCGGAAAGCTCGGCAAGAGCAGACGCATCGTTGAAAAAGAACAGATTCAAGCCAATGCCGAAGCTGAAGCGCAACGACTGCGCGTGTTGAACACGGTTCGTATGCTCTATTACGAAGCCCTGGGGGCGCAGCAGCGGGTAGATATTCACACCGAACTCGCCAAGCTTACACGCGAAGCCGTGACGGTTACCGAAGAGTTGATGAATGTCGGTCAGGCAGACCAGCCCGATCAGCTTGAGATAGAGATTGAATCGCAAAAAGCAGAAATTGAACTGGTCAAAGCAGAAAACGAACTTGCGCAAGTATGGCAGGTGCTGGCTTCTGTGGCTGGCAATCCATCGCTTGAGCAAGTGAGAGTAGCAGGGGATTTAGAGAGAGCCATGCCAACGATTGAACGCGAAGCGACAATAGCCTTTATCTTGCAGGAAAGCCCTGAGATGAAAGTGGCGAAAGCCAAATTAGAGCGCGCCCGCGCGACGCTTGACCGCGCCAAAGCAGAGCGGGTGCCGGATATGATTGTGCGCGGTGGGCTAGGTTACAACACAGAGAAACTTGAACTTGGAAACGCTCCCTTCCCAAGGCGCACGGGACCGGAAGCCAGTATTGAAATCGGCTTCCGTGTGCCGATCTTTAACCGCAATCAGGGAAATATTTCTTCGGCGCAGGCTGAAATCGCTTCATCAGAAAGCGAGGTGAAGCGCGTTGAGTTGTCACTGCGAGCGAGACTGGCTGCCGCATTTATGAACTACCAGAATGCGGCGCGAATGGTTGAGCGGTATCAAACCGCGATCCTGCCGCGAGCCCAAAAATCTTTCGAGTTATACAACGCGAGTTTCGCGCAAATGGCGGCGGCTTATCCGCAAGTGCTGATTGCCAAGCGGTCATATTTTCAAGCGCGAGCCCAGTATGTGGATGCGCTGGTCAGGCTCTGGCAGAACGGCTTGAACATTCAAGGATTTCTGCTCGGCGGTGGCCTGAATGCGCCCGGTCGCTCGGATGGAGAAAGTGAAATCAATTCCGGCTCACAAGGCAACAGAGAAGTGCGCGACCAATGACTCTTCAGGCATTGACAGGTTTTAACAAAGGATTCTTATAAAGAGTATTTTCAGGAGATAAAGCAATGGATAAGAGTAGAAGATTTTTTTTACGCAGCTCGGCGCTTCTGGGCGCGGGCGCAGTCGCAGGCAAAACAGCAACCGCCCAACACGAAAATCATCAGATGCCACCGAGCGATAAAAAAGCTCCGGCGAAACCGACAACAAAGCGAAGCACGCAAACTGCGATTGAAACAGGTTTCGGCTCAGTCGTTCCGGTTCACACGCCCGACATTCCAAAACTGCCATTTAAGATGGACAACGGCGTGAAAGTTTTTGAGCTGATCGCCGAACCCGTGCGCACAGAGTTTTTACCTGCATCGGAGATGAGTGATGCGAGAATCGTTGACGCCTGGGGGTATAACGGCTCCGTGCCGGGTCCGACGATTGAAGTGAATGAAGGCGACCGCGTGCGCATCATCTTCCGCAACAAGCTGCCTGAAGCGACAACGCCGCACTGGCATGGGCTTGAAGTGCCGATTGAGATGGATGGCACGCCGGCTGTGAGTCAACCGCTCATCTATCCTGGCGAATCTTTCACGTATGAGTTCACCCTGCATCAAAACGGCACCTTCTTTTATCACTCACACATGGCAATGCAGGAGATGATGGGAATGATAGGCTTTTTCATCATCCATCCAAAGAAGCCACACACGCCGCGAGTTGATAAAGACTTTGGCATCATCATGCAGGAGTGGGCATTGCTGCCGAATAACACGGTGCCGAATACGCTTTCAATGGAGTTCAACTGGTTGACCTTCAACGGCAAATCAGGTCCCGATGCAACACCCTTAATCGTCAAGCAGGGCGAGCGTGTGCGAATTCGTCTGGTCAATCTGGGAATGGATCATCATCCGATTCACCTGCATGGAAATCAGTTTTACGTGACCGGAACCGAAGGCGGACGAGCGCCCGAATCAACCTGGTTTCCAGGCAACACGGTTCTGGTCGGCGTAGCGCAATCGCGTGACGTTGAGTTTGAAGCGAAGTATCTGGGCGATTGGATGTTGCATTGCCATTTGCCGCATCACATGATGAATCAAATGGTTTCGATGGTTGGACCGATGGCGCACGGCACGCAAGGAATGAAGACCGGCAAGGGAATGGAAGAAGGCATGGGCATGATCAAGAAAGGTCACGCGCTTTCCGATGAACTCGGACCCGGAATGGGGCGTGGTATGGGCATGACGACGAGTGAAAGAGAGACCTCGAATCTCGTCGGTCAGAACCAACATCAAGGACAGGACATGAAGGCTACAGGTGCTGGGCAGGAAGGTTTCGTCTGTCCGATGCACCCGGAAGTGAAATCAGACAAACCAGGGAAGTGTCCAAAGTGCGGCATGGCTCTTGTGCCTGTGAAGCAAGGCAACAAGCGCGTCAAAGGCTATCCGCAGGATATGTGGATGCCGATGGATGAAGCGGTAGCCAAACCTGAAACCTATGGAAT
>JANMSG010000004.1:0-2076 GCA_031389065.1 Acidobacteriota bacterium
AGGCGTAACTCTGAACTTCCCCCTAACCTCAACAAACTTAGGTTCCAATGTACTCACTAACTCCTCATAAAAGTAATCTGTGCCAACGGTCGCGTCTGAAGAAACACGCTCATCGTACATCTTTTGCGCCCGGTCAATCTCTGATTTCAACTGCTGATAAAGGTTACCTGCTCTGCAGGCTGATTCCACCTTATGATCATTGTAGAGTTTGATTTCAGCGACTAACAATCTGGCAAATCTACGCGCGTCGGCAGCATATGACTCCGGAGTAGCGAGAGCCTTGGACTTACGTCGAAAGATAAGAATTAAGGCCACCGTTGCGAGTATGACAATGACTATCACAGTTGGGCTAATGTCTTGCATTATTTTCCTCCCCTTACGTTGCAATCCAGTGCGAACGTCTAACGACTGGTATCATTTATTGGCCCTTCTTCGCCGTTCTGGATAACCAGAAATAAAGAAGTGGCATGCCAACAAGTTCGGCAACTAACGAACCCACAATATCTTTGCCAAAGGTGATGTCCATCTGCATCTGAGAAAATCGTGCCAAGCCACCAAGAAAGATTAATACAAAAGCTACTTTCAAGGCGCTTTCATACTTTTGCAGATTGGTAGCTGCAACGATAAAGAGCAGACCGATGCCTGTCCAAAGCCCGCCTAAGAATCTGATGTGGCTATCCTGTACCAGATAGGCCTGCTGATTCGTGATTTCAAAAAATGCGGTTTGACCCTGCCACCCTAAAGTCAACATTCCGCCGAATGCGAGATTCACGCCGGTGAAAGCAATAAATATTCCGGCTAAGACCAGGACAATGCGTAATCCGATAGCGCCTGCATTTGTCATAATTGATTTCCTCCATTCCTATAGTCTGTCCTGCTGTCAGGCAAAAAATACGCTCAGGTTTTAGCCCTGAAAGACCGTGCGCAGCCAAGCCTCTAGGGTGACGAGCAGCCATATCTTTGCGCCGCGCCGTGGGCGCAGTCCCCCCAGGCGTCCGGCAAGCAAACGCTCCAGATAATCTCTCTCGATCAGTCCGTAAGGAGTCAATCCATCGAGCAAGCGCTCGCGGGCATAACTGAGCAGCGGCCCTTGAAACCAGCCTTCGACAGGAACGAGCATGCCGCTCTTGGGACGCTCGATGATTGCCGTAGGCAGCAGGTCTTTGACTGCCTGTTTGAGCAGGTATTTTTCGACAGAGCCCCGGAGCTTGAGCTGCGGCGGGATGGCAAAGGCCATCTCGACGATGTTGCGGTCAAAGAGCGGAGACCGCGCCGCCACCTCGTAAGGCGCGCTTACCGCATCAACTTTAGGCAAGATGTGATGCGCGCCTTTGAATATCACGTTGATCGCCATCAACTTGGTGACGAAACTGCTCCATCGCGAGTCCTCGAAATACGGGGAGAGCTGCTGCTCAAGCCAATTGTCTGCAATGGACTGACGCACCTGTGGCGCGAGCATCAAGCTCAAATCGTCGAAGCACTTCTGATGAGCCCGCAAATAGCTTCGCTGTCGCGAAAATCTTTCTTCTTGAGCAGCGCCATAGCCGTTATCGAACAACTCGGCGAGCAGCATGGGAAGGTTCTTTGGACCACCAAAGCAAGGATCGCCTCCTTCACCGTTGAGCACCACTCCTACGTCGGACGCGGCCTCGCGGAAAAGCAGGGCGTTTGGCACAGTGAGCGGATCGCCTATCGGATCGCTGAGCATCGCGATGGATTCATCAAGGTGACGAAGCACCGCATCAGGCGAAAGCTCGACCACGCGATGCTGTGTGCCGCAGTGCTCTGCCACAAGCGAACTGAAACGGAGTTCATTGGCATAACCTTCGCCAAACGAGATTGAGTAGGTTACAACGCGGTCTGTGTGCAGTTGCCGAGCCAACGCTACGACGAGGCTTGAATCAAGCCCACCGGAAAGGGTAGCGCCCACAGGCTCTCCAACGGGTAAGCGGCAAGCGACTGCGGCTTCAAGTCGCCTTCTCAATTCGCGTCGCAAGGTTTCTTCATCCGGGTAATCCTCGGCGTGAGTTTCAGCAGGCAGAGACCACAAGGTCGAGCTATTTATTTGCCCCTCCC
>JANMSG010000337.1:0-2448 GCA_031389065.1 Acidobacteriota bacterium
GATTGACGGCGTGAACGAGGTCAGGAAATTTAATCGCATACTGAATGAAGAAGACAGGGACATTGTTGCCGACCAAATCGTAGATGCCCTCTTCCGTATAAAACTTAACCGCAAAACCGCGCACGTCACGCGCCAGGTCGCTTGAGCCGCGCGAACCCGCCACGGTCGAAAATCGCACAAAGACAGGCGTCTTGATTGACGGATCCTGAAGAAAGTTTGCTTTGGTGTAGGGTGCCTGGGATTCGTAAACCTGAAAATAGCCGTGAGCGGCCGCGCCGCGCGCATGAACAATGCGTTCGGGAATGCGCTCGTGGTCGAAGTGAGTAATTTTCTCGCGCAAGATAAAATCTTCCAACAAGGTGGCTCCGCGCTCTCCTGCTTTGAGAGAATTCTGATTATCGTTAATGCGTAAGCCTTGATTGGTTGTCAGATATTCTCCTGCACCATTTTCCTGAAAATTTGCCAAATCATTTGACTTGGCGTTGTTGTTCGGTTTTTCTTTTTTATTTTTAGCCATAATAGTCCTTTCAAATTTCGATAGTCTGAAGTCAGGGTTGTCAAAACCTATCACCGATGGCTGCCTGCACAGCCCTAGCGATGTAGTGTATAAAGCAGCAACGAACCACAAAATTTCGTTTGCAGCAACAACGTTTCTTGCGTGCCTTTATTTCTATTTCGCGTCTGCATGATTTTCACCCTGCTGTGTTCGCTGCCCATACACGTGGGCAACTTCGCAGGCAGTAGATGCAAAAATTGAGCCAACTTTTTAAGGTCAATCCATACACTTCAGTTCGGTTCTCAATATTTATATTGCCCTTGATCGTGTTCTTTCTACGATTCACATCAAGCGGTTTTTGCTTGAGTGATTTTATATGGTTACACTTATGAACGAGTCGCTTAAATTACCGTTTCCCGGAGAAAGGCTGTCATCCTTGACACTTTTGAAAGGCGTATGCTAGTTTTCGTGGCTTGACTGACGGTCAAATCCTTCTACAGGGAGTGCATACTTTGCTCACGATACCAGCGTTCGTTCTGTTTGAGAGCGGAGAAAATATTATACAACCGAACGTCACGCTCGTTGTTGTCATGGTTCTTTTCATTATCTTTGTTTTTGTGCTAAACCAGATTCTGTTCAAGCCTATAGGTAAAGTTTTGGACGAGCGCCAAACCTTGACGGAAGGCGCGGCTGCTGAAGCCCGCGCGGCTTCGCGTCAATATCAATCCCGCCTCAACAATTACGAAGAAACCATTCGTCAAGCGAGAGCCGAAAGCTATCGCAAACTCGAAAAGCAACGCAAAGCCGCACTCGAAGAGCGCAGCAAATTAGTTGCATCGGCCAGAGCGCAAGCTGAAGCTGAAATTGGCAAAGCGAGAGCCGAGGTTGCCGCGCAAACCGCAGAAGCTCGCACCGCGCTTGAACAGGAATCCCGCCAGATTGCCGAGCAAATCTCGCGCACCTTGCTGGGTCGCGCCGTGGGAGGTGGCAACTCTTGATTGCTCTTATCAATTTTATGCTGCTGCCAGAATTCTTAAAGAATCAAGGACTCTGGCAAGTCATCAACTTCGTCGTCTTTGTTGCCATCCTCATTTACGTTCTACGCAACAAGATTGGCATAGGCAAAGTCTTTGATGACCGCGCCGCTTCGATTCGCAAAGAACTCGACCAAGCCAAAATTGCCAAGGAAGAAGCGGAGCGCAAACTCGCAGAGGTCGAAGCGCGTTTGAGCAAGCTTGATGAAGAGATCACAGAGATGCGCGCCGAAGCAGACCTGGAAGCAGAGCGCGAGGCAACACGCATACGCGAAGCCGCCGCCGTTGAAGCCGAAAAGATTAAGCTGATGACCGCCCGTGAAATCGAAGGCGCGATGAAAGTAGCCCGCGCCGAACTGCGCTCCTTCGTGGCGGAAAATTCCGTGGCGATGGCGGAAGCGATTATCAAGCGCGAGTTGAAGCCTGAAGACAATAGCCGAATGTTGAACAAGTACGTTGAAGAATTGCGCGAGGTGGCGAAATGAGCATAACGACAATCGCGCGAAGGTACGCCGAAGCGGTTGCTGAGGTGGCGGTGGCGCAAAATCAAGTGGAACAGATTGACGCCGAGCTCAACGCTTTCGTACAGATGATGAAATCGAGCCCCGAGCTTCACGATGTTTTCGCCAGCCCTGTTTTGTCAAAAGAGCAAAAAAGCAAAGTGCTTGCCGCGCTCGTCGAGCAAGCCAAGCCCAGCCAGGCGATTGCTAATCTCCTCAAGGTGATGCTGCATAACTATCGCCTGCACAACCTCGACGCGGTTTATGAACAATTCAAACGCCAGATCAGCGCCCGCAAAGGGTTGCTTGCCGCAGAAGTCACAACCGCGCAAACACTCAGTTCGGATGAACAGAATTTATTGAGCGGCAGACTACAGGAATTGACTGGCAAACAGGTGCAGGTTCAATTCAAGACCGA
>JANMSG010001100.1:0-8982 GCA_031389065.1 Acidobacteriota bacterium
CTTTTGGCTCGGCTATGACAGATTGCGTCTTGTGCAACCCTATTTACTTTCTCACGTAGCCGTTGATGTGCCTTTCAAGATGGAGCGCTGGCTATTTGGCTGGTTATTTGCGGGTGAAGCGCCTCCGCACGCCTTGCGCATCTGGCTTGCGTCACAGGCAGGAGAATTTTTCGGCGCCGCGATTTCACTCCTGGCGCAGTTGGTTTACCTTTCGCATATCTTCATCTTTCCTGCATTGCTGATTGTCTGGTGGACTAAGAGCGTGTGGTTCAACAGCGACCGTGAAAACTTCACGCGCTATGTCAAAGCCTTCACCGTGCTCCACGCGCTGGCGATCCTCTGCTATTTGTTGATGCCCGTTGCGCCGCCCTGGTGGGTGAGTCTTTACGGCAGTGCTCAGCCTTCGGCGGAACTTTTGGCGCAAGTAGATATGGCAGCAGCGATGGATGGCGCAATCGTTCAGCGAATGATCGGAACTGCGCCCATGTGGTTTGGTGCTGTTCCTTCTTTGCATGGCGCGTATCCGGTTTTGTTTTTCCTGTTGGCATGGCGCAATCGAAACCCCTGGCTTTTAACTTTGATTGCGATTTACGGCGCGATGATGTGGGCGGCGACGGTTATTTTGAATCAACACTACGTCATTGATTTACTGGCGGGCGCGGCAGCAGCTTTTGCGGCTTATCAGATTTCGTCGTTCTACAAAAAATGAAGGACATCTCATCTCAAGCAATATTTATCAGCAAAATAATCTAAAACTCATCTTTGCTATCCAGTGCAATCCTTCCTAAATTCAGCCAGCCGCGACGCGGAAGAAAATTTGATATTAAGTGTGCGTCCCGCTTTTTAGTGCATTCATTATCAACCCAAAATTAAAGTAGTGTCTGAATATTGTGTTGTTATTGAGTGAGCCGTAAAGCAAGCAAAGAACCTGCGAAGTGGGTGACAGCATCTAGCCCAGTCCGTAAGGCTTTAGTTTCTACACAAGTTTCGAGGCTGTGTTTTTGCGGCTCTGCCGCTTTGATGTGCGGTGAGTCTGCGACTCACCGTGTGGCGATTCCCTCTTTTCTTCGGGGCTACGCCCCAAATGGGCGGCGTAGCCGCAAGAATTGGGCGGCAATCTTCTCGGAAAGGCAGAGCCTTTCCGCACATCAAAGCGGCAGAGCCGCCAGAAAAAGATGTGTAGAAACTAATGGCTGACGCACGGGGCTAAATGCCAATGGCATTAAGTTAAGAAAAATCCGTTTTTGAGTCTTCAATGGATTCAACTACTTGCCTTGCACTAACTTTGTGATTCCGCGTCGGTGAATCCTTAACTTAATGCCATTGGGCTAAATGCTTACGCCCGCTCTCGCGGGCTACGAGAGCAACACACCATTCACCCACTACCAAAATTAAGACATTAAGGACAAAAGCCCAGCGAATGTGTTATCTTTTTTCACTAATTTTAAAAGGAGAAAGAAATGTCACAAGTTAAAAATGGAGACACGATAACACTACACTACACTGGCAAACTTGATGATGGAACGGTCTTCGATAGTTCAGTGGGCGGTCAACCTTTAAGCTTCACCGTAGGCGCTGGCGAAGTCATACCGGGCTTTGAAGCGGGCGCTTTGGGATTGAGCGTGGGCGAAAAACGCGACATCGTTATCACTCCCGATCAAGCCTACGGTCCATATTTTGAAGAAATGGTCAAAGTTATATCACGCGAAAACTTTCCGCCCAATGTTACGCCCGCCGTCGGTTTGATGTTTGAAATGCAACTGCCCTCCGGCGAAGCCATCCCTGTCAGGATCATCGAAGTTGAAGGCGACGATGTAACCTTGGACGCCAATCATTTATTAGCCGGCGAGACTCTGTTTTTTAACCTTGAATTGGTCAGCATTGATAAAATGGCGTCTTCAATAATACTTCCTTAAAAGAGATTTTCAGATTGATTGAACCAATCAGAATCGGCATAGACACGGGCGGCACTTTCACTGATTTCGTTGTCGCCCGTGCTTCTCACCTCAGCGCCTTCAAAATCCCTTCGACTCCGCACAATCCGGCAGAAGCGATCCTTTCGGGTGTTTCTCGCGTTTTAGCGGATACCCATTCGCTTCCTTCAGAGATCGTTCACGGCACTACAGTTGCCACAAACGCTTTGCTTGAACGCAAAGGCGCGCGCGTTGCGCTCATCACTACAGAAGGTTTCGAGGATGTGATTGAAATTGGTCGTCAGGCGCGCCCTGAAATTTACAACTTCTTCGTCACCCGTCCTGCGCCTCTGATTTCGCGTGCACTGCGTTTCGGTGTTCGTGAAAGAATCGCGCCGGACGCTTCCATCCTTACCCCTCTCAATCAAACTCAACTCGAAGAAATCGTCACTCGAATCAGTGAAAGCGGTGCCGAATCGGTAGCCGTCTGCTTGCTCTTTGCATTCGCAAACCCAAAGCACGAACAGCAAATCGCCAAAGCCCTTGAAGGCTTAAACATTCCGGTTTCGCTGTCGCACAAAATCTTGCCTGAATATCGCGAATACGAGCGCACCGCAACCGTCGCA
Organism: Acidobacteriota bacterium; assembly: GCA_031389065.1. Classification (GTDB taxonomy): domain Bacteria; phylum Acidobacteriota; class Blastocatellia; order UBA7656; family UBA7656; genus JACQDB01. The sequence continues at coordinate 2,540 of JANMSG010001100.1, forward strand.
ATCAATGCGTACCTTGTGCCAAAAATGTCGCGCTATTTGAACGCCCTCGAACAGGAACTTCGCTTAGTAGGCAGTAGGCAGTGGGCAGTAGGCAGTAAAGAAAAGAAGGACAAGAAAAAAAACAAAAGGCAAAAAGTAGCAGAACATTCGTTAGAAACTGCCTACTGCCTACTGCCTACTGCCTACCCCGCAATTCAGTTGCGAGTGATGCAATCAAACGGCGGTTCCGTATCTGCTGCGATTGCCGCAAGCGAACCCGTGCGGGCGATTTTGTCGGGACCAGCGGGCGGCGTTGTGGGTGCTTTACGAGTGTGCAAAGCGGCAGGAATCCCGAACATTATTACTTTCGATATGGGCGGCACTTCTACGGATGTGGCGCTTTGTCGAGGCCAAGCCAACACCACGAATGAGGCTACTGTAGCCGGTTTGCCGGTAGCCGTGCCGATCATAGACATTCATACGGTAGGCGCTGGCGGCGGCTCCAAAGCTTATGTTGATGAAGCGGGAGCCTTACGAGTGGGTCCGGAATCCGCTGGCGCAGACCCCGGTCCGGTTTGTTACGGGCGCGGTGAAACTGTGACCGTGACCGATGCCAATTTGGTGTTGGGGAGATTTGGCGGCGGCGGCTTGCTCGGCGGTGAGATGAACCTGGATAGCGAACGCGCCAGATTTTTTGTGGCGAAGCTCGCCGATGAAATGTCCCGTTTCAGCGATAAACCAGCGAGCCTGGCGCAGGCGGCTTTAGGAGTTTTGAAAGTTGCAAATGCGAATATGGAACGCGCGCTTCGCGTTGTCTCCGTTGAAAGAGGGCAAGACCCACGCTTGTTTTCTTTGGTGAGTTTCGGTGGTGCCGGAGGCTTGCACGTTTGCGAACTTGCAGAGGCTTTGAGAATTTCTCGCGTCGTCATTCCGCGTTCGCCCGGAACGCTTTCTGCGCTTGGTGTGTTGTTGGGCGATGTCGTGAAAGATTATTCGCGCACAGTCATGTGGAAAACAGCGAAGCTGAATAAGCGAATAACCGAACGCGAGTTTGCCGCGCTTGAACGAGAAGCGCGAAAAGATTTAGTGGTGGAAGGCTTCAGCAAAGAACGTATGAAAATTGCGCTCTCTGTGGCAATGCGATACGTTGGGCAGTCTTTTGAAATTGATTTGCGTTGGAATGAAAAGTTTGAACAGAATTTTCACGCGCTGCACAAAGAGCGATACGGATACGCCGATAAATCGCGTCCTACGGAAATCGTTTCCCTCAGAGTAAAGGCTACAGGCGTGACAGATAAACCGCGCTTACGTCGTTTGTCTGCAAACCATCAAGACGCGCCGAAAGCTGCCTATCACACAAAAGTTTTTTTGACCGAGCGAGCCAGCCGTGTGCCTGTTTATCTGCGAGATGAATTGCGGGCAGGCGCGAACTTCAATGGTCCCGCCATTGTCACGGAATATAGTTCAACCACGCTGATTCCTGCGGGAAGAATCGTTGCAGTTGATGCCTGGTTGAATTTGATTATCACGCAATAAAAATCAAGCCGCTAAAAATCAACCGGCGTGAATGGCGAGAACATTCTTTTGCTTTCTTCAAGATTCGCCAGAGTTTCAATGTCGCAAACTTCATCGAATTTCCCCCACATTTCCAGCACCGCTTGGTTCGTATGGGCTTGTTCGATGGCCTCTTGTGATTTCCACTCGAAGACTTCAACAATCGTGCCATCTTCAGCGCGCATCACGTAAGGCGGGCGGGCTGTCACCAGTCCTTCGTCATGCAAGATCAGTACATGGTTTTTTATCAATTCCAAAAGCTCTGCCTCTTTTCCAGCTTTTGGTCTGTACGCAACGATCACGAATTGACTCATTTTACTTTCCTCTTCAAATCAGGCGAAACTTGCTTCTGTCTTTCCGGTTCGCAACATTCCGCCCAAGACATTGCCTGGAATCAATAGCGCGAGAAAAACCAGATGATACCACAACGGCAGCGCGTCGTAATTCGCCATCTGCGCGGCGACGCCCATCGCTAGTTGCAAGACGCCCAGCACAATCGTGTGGGCGATCTCTTTACGCTCGGCGATTCGCGCTGTGAGGTATCCGGCGATGATTGAAAAAATAAAGCTCATAATGATGAGCAATAGGAGCATAGGAACATACTCTTTTTTTTCCGCTTTGTATTGCGCCGGAAAAAGAGTTGCGAGAATGGCGTTGCTTCCTACCCACAGCACAGCCCAACTGATGTTACCCGCGACAACGGCAAGAATACTTCTTAGCATGATGTCTCCTTTTCTTTCGAGTTCAAAATAATGCTGCGTTTTTTGAAAAACAATTTTACAGTAGGGGCAAGGCTTGTCCTTGCCCGAATCGCCGCAAGGCGATGATACTTCGTGAAAACTGATATTCTGCCTGACGAAAAATAATCATTTTGCTTCGCAAAATTCGGGCAAGGACAAGCCTTGCCCCTACCTAAATCTGCTCTAGGTGGTTGAAGACAAAACAAAGCGGTTGTCATCAGGGTCGGCAAAGATGCAATAGGTTCCCCAGAATTCTTCTTTCGGTGGCTCCACAAATTCGACGCCGCGTGCTTTCAATTCATCGTATGTTTTCTGTACGTCGTTTGTTGTGAAGATAATGTTTGAAAAACCGCCTGCTTTGGTATCAGTACCTTGCGGCGGAAACAGATTGATTTTCGTCCCGCCTTCAGGCAGCGATAGCTCTATCCAACGCGTGCCTTTGTCATCGCCCATAGGGTGGTCGTTTTCAAGCTTGAAGCCCAGCTTTTCCGTATAAAACTCCAGAGACTTCTGCTGGGCGGTTACTGTGATACTGACGATTTTTACCTGTGTAATCATTGTGTGTTTCTCCTTTAATTTTCAGTCAAATGTTTTGTCTTACATGAAAAGAGACTGTGAGGTTGCAGGCTTATGAGATGGTCGTCTGTTATTTTCATCAATGCTTGATTGCATCAATATCAAGCCCCATCTCTTCAGCCAGCAATTCAAAATCTTCTTCGTTGATTTCAAGATGCCCTAAGCGAAACGAGTATTCCCAACTCATTTTGTTTTCGATGAAAGAAAGCCTCTCTATGAGAGGCAAAATGGATGCTTCTTCACAACGTTCAAAATCTACCTCCAGGCGATAAGGCAGGAAGCCTTCGCCCAACTCTGCTTGATAAACTTCATCGCTTGCGACTCTGCCAATTGCTGTGAAACTGTGACAGCGTTCGTCACTACGTAAACTGACGCGGGGCGAATAATCGATAATCCAATCACCTTCGTTCATTCTTTGCAAAGAAATTTTCTTTCCATAACCCAGTTGTGCGAACCCGCCTTTCACGCCTACAAACACCTGATCTTTGCAGGCAACGCCGATCCAATAATTTTTCTTTGCCATCGCATCTCCTCCTATGGAAAAGTTTGGAGTTTCGCGCAACAGGTTGGTTGTTGTCGCCTTCGATGCCAACTGCATAAATGCGGAACCCCCAATTTTCATCCGTAAAGAAATCCTTCCTACAACCTGACGGCTCCTTCTGAAAACAGAGCCATCAATTCGCGGCTGTTACCACACTTGCGGTCATTTGAAATGTGGGGTCTGAGGATTCGGCAAGCTCTTTCAATTTCTTCATCTGCTTGTCGAGTATGCGTCTGTTGAAACCTGAAAAGAGCTTGCACATAAAGCGAACAAACCAACCTGCGCGAATCATTTCAACTTTGTAATCGAGGCGCGTTCGTGTTCCGTCCGGAGTGAAGCGATAATCTACTTTTACTGTGAAATGTTTGTTTCCCAGCAAGCTAGCCAAGTGATGCGGCTTTTCGTAAGCAATCACTTCGCCGTCATATTCGTTTATGCGAGAGCCTTCTTTGATTCGCTGTTTGAATTTTGTGCCAACGGTTTTGGCTCTGTCGTAACCTTCAGGAAAAATCGTTTCTTCCAGTCCATCCAACCATCTCTTGAGATTTTTCTCTTCGTCAACCAGGCTGAAGACTTTCGCTATGGGCGCGTGAATATCCAACGTGTAGGTGCAATTCATTGTGTATCTCCTTCTGCTTTGCTGTTGTTTTTATCGGGGCTAAAATCGTCCTGCAATCGCTTTGAAAAATCGTATTGAAAATAATGACTGACAGGTTGGGCCTAAAACCCGTCAGACAATCTAGGTGTTACATGCCTTGCGCTGGTTCCCAAAGTTCCAAACGGTTTCCTTCAGGGTCCATAATCCAACAGAAGCGACCGTTTTCTTCTTCGACAATCTTATCTTCGACTTGCACACCTTCCTGGCGAAGTTGTACGAGAAGCTCGTCTAAATATTCGACGCGATAATTAATCATGAAAGGCTTATCGCCGGGGTCGAAATATTTCGTGGTGGCTGGAAAGATTGACCAGACGGTCAGTCCCTTTTGCTCAGGGTTTTCGTCTTCACGCCAATTGAAGATTGCGCCACCCCATTCGCCAATCTCAATCCCTAGATGCTCCTTGTACCACTCTCTCAATTTTGGCGCGTCTTGAGATTTGAAAAAGATTCCGCCTATGCCTGTTACTTTTTTCATTACACCTCCTGTAATGTTTGGGGCTACGATGGTTTGTGGCGGGTTTTAACTTGCTTCTGCTTGAGCCGATGGATCGGTTTGAAAAATACCGAAGATGTTGCCTTCGGTGTCTGTGCAATAGGCCAGATAACCGATACCCGGAAGCGCCATTTTCGGGACGACAATCTTGCCACCGTTTTCATTGACTTTCTCTGCGAATTCGTCAACCGAAGGAACATCTATGCTGTTGACGGTGCCGGGGAATTCGGGAGTGCGCTTCATCAAACCGCCGTCTATGCCTGGACCTTCGCCGGTCATTAACAGCCAATAATCTTGCGGTCCTTCCCATTTCTGAGCTTTCCAATCAAAAACCTTTGCATAAAAATCAAGCGCTCGTTGAGGCTCGTCGGCTGAAATTTCAAAATGAACTACTCTTGCCATACTCGTTTTCTCCTTTTTCATTCCTGTGTTTTCAGTAGCCGCTGGGGAACCACTGTTTCAAACGTGCAACAATGTATCACGCGCAAAGAGACGTTTCAAGTATGAAACGATAAAAAGGAAAATATTTTTTGCTATGCGGATAGGAAGGAACAAGAGGTTGTGGGAATGGGCGAGCCTTACCGTGAAAAATTGAAGATTCCAAGCTGACGGAGTTTCCAATTCGCCAATTTTATAAAGGTTTTCGTAAGCTTTCAGGTTTGCGAAAGATTGCAGGCGCAAGGCTTTGACAGCCCATGTCTACTCGCCTATCATCGCTTTAATGAAAATACTTTCAGCTGCACAGATGCGCGAAGTTGACCGCTTGACCACTGAGCGGTACGACGTACCAAGTCTTTTGTTGATGGAGAACGCTGCCGCACAGACGATCGCCGCCGTAGAAAAAAAGTATGGCTGTGTAAAAAGCAAACGCGCTCTGGTAATTTGTGGCAAGGGCAACAATGGTGGCGACGGCGCGGCTATCGCCAGACAACTTCATGCAAAAGGCTGTTTGGTTAGAGCGCTTTTGTTGGGGCGAGTAGAAGATGCGAAAGGCGATGCGCGAGTGAATTTCGATGCCGCGCGCGGGCTTGCTTCCGCTAGCGAAGGCTTCGATTTTTTTGAGATAGAAAACTACGAGCAGTTCATTCAACAGGCAAATTCCGAGCCGCACGAGCTATTTTTCGACGCGATATTCGGCACAGGGCTGACGCGCCAGGCTGTGGATTTATTCGAGCAAGCGATTCTTTTCTTGAACAACTGCAAGCCTGTTATCGCGGTTGATATTCCTTCCGGATTGAGTTCGGATACGGCAGAACCGCTTGGCACAAACGTTCGCGCAGATTTGACGGTGACTTTCACGGCTCCGAAAATCGCTAATATTTTTGCGCCCGCCGCTCGTGACAACGGGGAAGTAGTTGTCGCGCCTATCGGTTCGCCCGATGCGCTGATTCATTCGTCAGGCTCAAAATTGAATTTCGTAGAGCGCTCGATAATTGAAAGTTGGCTAGAGTCTTCGCGGCGCACGACAGAGGCGCACAAAGGCGATGCTGGTAAAGTGTTACTCATCGCAGGCTCAGGCGGGAAAACCGGGGCGGCTTCTTTGGCAGGCGAAGCAGCGATGCGAGCAGGCGCAGGGCTTGTGACAATCGCAACGGCGCAGACGGCGCAACCGACCGTAGCCGCTCAAGTGATCGCCGAATGCATGAGCGAACCGCTTGCCGAAACAGATGCAGGCTCAGTCGCAGTGGAAGCCCTTGAACAAGCTATGGCACTTGCCAACGAACGAGATGTTGTGGCGATAGGTCCCGGCTTAGGGTCGGAAGATGAATCAACCCGCAACTTCGTGCGCCAAATGATTACCCAAAGACAATTCCCCATGGTAATTGACGCAGACGGATTAAACGCGTTGGTTGGCTGGACAGAAAATCTGAAAGGCAGCGCGGAGTTCCCTTTGATTTTGAC
>JANMSG010001107.1:0-7820 GCA_031389065.1 Acidobacteriota bacterium
GTTCCAGTCAACCGCAGACTAGACAGTTACCGCTACAATCAGGACCCCTATATTTAAGCCTATGTCGACTCCTCATTCCTTCAATTTACGGATTTGCGATAGTCGTCTGCCAAGCTTATTAAAAAGGCGCATGGCGGCGCACGAAGTTGATTAAGGCAAAGGCTAAATCTTCGGTCAGCAAAGCCCTTCTGATAGCGTTGTCACGAATCAAGCCGCTGGTTTCAATTTGAATGCAGTTCAACCTTGACGCGTAATTCCTGACGGTAAACTGGCCATTCAGTATTTCATTGGCTGCGGCATCAGCCGGGTCAACGCGATATTGAAATATCACAGGCGGCAGGATGCCTGTGATGTTTGGCTGTCGCACGGCATCTAATAATCCTTGCAAACCATGTCGCCTGAAAAGATTGTCGCGGTCAAAGCCGGTTGTGAGCGTTGCGCCGTTTCCGGTGCCAAGGAATATGTCCGCGACATCTCTCCCAGTGCCGTGTATGTCGAACAAGAAGCCCCGGTTGTCATTCTCCTCCAGGATCTGATCTATGTAACCGGCAATGCGGTCATGGTATTCGTCGTAGAAGGGTCGCGCGTCCGGGTCTGTAAAGGCACAGCGGGCGGCGCGATTGGCGTCAATTCGCTCACGGTGAAATTGGGCGATTACCACATAGGGCGAGAGACCGGTCAATTCCAGTATTTTCTGCGCCACATCCTCGGCAATGTCGATGGTTCTGCTGTCTCTGCTGTCATTGAAATCACAATCGGCCGGGGTGGCGGCACTGGTGCGCCGGCTGACTCCGGGCGGCACCTCAGAGCCACCATGCGGACAGGTTAAAATTATCGGCATCGTTCCTCGATGTCGTTTTACGAAACGGGTTTCAGAATAAGTGACAATTTGCATATAGCCTCCTTAAAAAAAGTTCAACAAACAAAGACCCGATGTTTGAATCTTCACGAAAATGGGGAATGCCGCTTTCAGCGATTGATCGCTTATGGCAACTCTAATCTTCGGGCGGTATCCCCACATCAGTGGCTGTTTGTTTTAGAGATTGAAAGTTCTCCAGGAAGGGTTCAAATCCTCCTGGGTGTACATAGAGTTTGAGCAGAGATTCCCGATGGTTGTTACTGGCGGCTCCTGAGTGAGGGCACGAACACCGTCAGGAATATTTCCCTCCTCGCCTCCCGCAACTATCTTGAGCGTAAGCGAGCGCCCACGAATACTATTGATAAGCTCTCTTGATTAGCTCCTCAGAAAATTTACCTGCAACGAGCTGCCAGCCGGTCATAGGTTTTCATTGTTTCAAAGTGTCAACAGGCTGCCAGCCTGCTCGTTGTGAAAAGACTCGTTTCACCTTTAGGTGGCGCGTCAGGCGAAAATGTGAGGTGGTTTTTTCGTCGTCAATCCCGCCGCTTTGCCGCTCGGCGAGGCGTCGAGTGATTGGCGCTGGCTTGGTGCTGGCTTCAGGCAAGCAGCCGCTGCCTGCGGTCTCAGAACCGCGCCAGCTTGCTTCCGCCGAATAGCGTGATCCAGAAGTTCACCCCGTCGCTGCACGCTCCAAACGGAAACGTACCTGTTCCGGTAGAGAACGTGCCGATTGGGGTCAAATCCGTCGCCTTCCACAAGGACACGCTACCACCGTCAACGTTCGTGACGAGGATGCGTTCGCCATCGAAGGCTACTGAGAATGGACCATTCAGCCCGTTGCCGCTGAGGGTGGCAAGCACCGTTCCTGCAAGTCCACCCGTCGCTCTCACCACGCTTACGGTGTTCGAAGACCGGTTTGGCACCCAGATGTTCGTCCCGTCGAAGGCTGGAAAGTTGGGAGTACTTCCAATATCAACCGATAGCAGTATGTTCCCGCTTGAATCCAGCTTGAAAAGCCTGCCGAATGCCAAGCCTCTATCAGTCACCCAGATGTTCGACCCGTCATAGATGATGCTTCGCGGGCGATTGAATCCCGCTGTGACAGTGGTGACTGAGGTCGGGTTAAGCGTGATGATCGAGACCGAGTCGCCGCGAAAGTTTGCCGTCCAAATCCTCTGACCGTCATAAGCTATGCTCACAGGAAGCCCCCCTAACGCGCCGGATACTGTTGTCACATCTCCTGCCGGCTGAGTCGGGTCTATCTGGTATAGGCTGCCGGGGTCCTTCTCACTGTCAATACCGCCAGCGACGAAAACCTTCCCCATCGCGCACAGCACTCCACGTGCCCCATCCGCGCCAGTCCAGGTCTCAAGCAGCTTGCCATCGCTTGCTCGGACTCGCGAGACTGTGTCATCGCCATTCACCACCCAGAGATCAGCCCCGTCTGATTTGACGAGTTGTGGAAAGCTCCCAACATCAGTCAAAGCAAGATTGCCTGCGCCCTGAGTCGTCCAATACTGATCCAGGGCGGCGCGATTACTGCCACGTTTGAGCGCTTGATCCATGGTGCGGGTGATGAAAGCCGCCATCTGATCGCGCGTCACGTCTACGCCAGGGCTGTAAGTGGTCGCCGAGGTGCCGTTGGTCAGTCCCGTGAAATATGCCGAGGCAATCGAGCAGAAGAAGATATTCGCCGACGGCACGTCCGTGAACGGCAAGGTTATCATCTGTCCTCCGCACGTGCCGGTGTCGGCCCGCAAGCCGGTTGAGGCTGCTGTGAGAATTATCATTAACGCCACAAGCGCCAGAGCGCGGCGATAGAGTCGCTTGCTGGAATTTTCATTGCTGTTCATTTTCATGCTCCTTTTGCAGACCGTATTTCAAAGAATTTCGGCAGATCATAGAATTTTTTGAAATTACTCTGCTCGCTTCATCAGGCATTTCCGTTACGCCAAATAGACCTGTCGTTTGACAGCTTGATACGGTTCGCTGAATTGATTTGAGGCTGTTTTTTAGTGCTTTTCCATCAACGAAGCCAGAGAAGCGCCGCATCAACACCATTGCCGATAAACGAGTGCCAGTTGGGTTCTATCGGTTTTGGATAGCCATCATCCATGCCGACGCCAATTGTCCAGCGGATATATTCATCGCCTTTGAAAAAATAGGCTTTTCCGTTCCCCCAGTTAATCGCGGCGTCAATGCCGTTTGCCATGAATGGCGCCCAATTCGCGGAAATCAATTTCGGATAACCGCTGTCTACTTCGGTGCGTTCAACATCCCAGCGGATATATTGATTGCCTTTGAAGAGATAGACCTTGTTATTGATCCAATTGACGGCGGCATCAATACCCCCATCCATGAAGGATTGCGATTCCCACGCGGCGCTGATGGCTTTGGGGTAGTCATCATCCATCTCGTTGGTTTCCAAATTCCAGCGGATGTATTGATTGCCTTTGAAGAAATAGGTAACACCGCTATGCCCCTTGCTCCAGTTGACCGCGGCGTCAATCCCGTCAGCCATAAACGGGCACCAGTGCTCGCTGATTAGCTTAGGGTAGCCGCTGTCCTTCTCGCCGGTTTTCAGGTTCCAGCGAATATAACGGTTACCCTTGAAGAAATAGACTTTGCCATCAAAGGTCGGCTCGGAATTAATGTTTACGTCTTCGTTGCCAGCGAATTCCTTGCAGCTGTTGGCGTCGTTAAAGCCAAGATTATCTTCCGCAATCTGATCTGACACCTGGTAGCCAACTGCGCCGGCGGCAATCGCCTGCTGTAGACTGCTGCCTGCCGCCCAGGCGGCGAGCACCAAAGGAAACTCGGTTGCGCCATTGGTGTTTACGGCTCTTGAACCGACGGCTGCATCGAATCCGGCGGCGACAAAATCATCCGCGTGGCTTAGTCCGTAACAGGCTGTCGAATAAAGCATGCGCAATTTGCGCCGAACCTTGAGACAGGAAAGCCTGTATTTGATTCTGCCCATTGCGGTGGCTCCGGCGTGAAAATAGAGGTGGTTAGAATTGCCGTGGAGGATCACGATGACATCTATCGCTTGAATACTGTTGTCGGCTCCCAGGTCGCTGATTCGCTCAATGAAGTTATCTTCAGTTGCCTGTGCGCCTGAGAGCTTGACGATCGTTCCGTAACGTAGACCTAGTGCGTTATCTATTGTGGCAGATGCGGTTTCGGCGAACTCATAAAGGGGTCTGAGTTCCGGTCTGCTGCCGGTTACGATGTCTCGAATCACCAGCAAGGCGCGTTCATTTCTACTTATGGCCATTTTTTCTCCTTTCTCTTGTCAAGCAAGAGTGCTTTGGTCTCCGCGACAGTGCGGTTACCAGTGTTTCATTCAAGCGTCAGGGCAAAACGTTTCATTTTGCCTTGCGCTCCGTAAATCGAGTTTATTGCGCCGAAGTGATCAACCGTTTGTCTTTACGAGCGTTTTTTCGCAGCTACGGTTTCGGTTTAGGTCGGCGGTCGCAAGTCAAAAAATAATTCGTCATCAAACGGCATGGGACCGTGTGTCTTGTGTTTCGCTTTGATGGTGTAGCCCTTGCTAATTCCGTAAAGGCACACAGCAGCGACCGTGCCGAGTCCGACGACGGCAATCACGCCAATGACGATGGCGGCAACTATGACAACCTCTTCGGCTCCCGTAATCCCGCTAATGCCCGCGCGTCGAAGCGCTTCTGCTGCGGTATTGGCTTCGATCCCTTTTACGACAAGCTTCACGCGACTATTTTGGTCAATCGCCTTGGTGGCTCGCTGTATCCAGTTGGTGCTTCCTACAATAATTGTACTTATGGGCATCTCATCCTCCTTATGATTTGAATGATTCGTAGCCTTTCATCTTTGGCTCCTCAAGAAACCTGGATCGGCGAATCAGGCGGCGATGCTGGTAATCGAGATTAGCTTGGTGGTTCGTTCGCGGCTTTTTTTTCGCCTACTAATGACTGCTTGCAAACCAGCAGATGACCGTTGGCCGTTTCTATGGCATGAATTTCATCGGCGGCAATCTGCCTGATCACTTCGCGTCCGCCGATTCCCGAAACACTCACCGCAGTATCGAAAGTCAATATCTCGACCTCCGTTTCGCACTTCGGACAGAAGCCGCGAATCGTCGTATGGCGGTTGACCCGGACGATGAAAATTTCGTGACTGAATGTCGTGATGCGAAATTTCTTTGCTTTTGCAGTCATTTGTTTTAGAATCCAGCCTCGGCGGAAGCCATCAGCCTTCTCAACCAATAGCTTCCACCAAAGCCTCGCAACCGATCCTTCGTTGCTGATCTGGCATGTAAGCGTGGGCGTGAGAAAAAGTCTTGAACTTTTTCTCCATTCTTTCTCCATTCTTTCTCCAAAGGGTTGTATGAGCAGTGAAATCAAACAGTTAAGACAGTTCGGGAAGTTTCGCCTGGACGCCGAGAAGAAAGTTTTGTGGTTTGAGGACGAGCCTGTAAATCTACCTTTGAAGGAAATCGAACTGCTTTGTGCCCTGACCGATAAGGGCGGCGAGGTGGTCACCAAAAGCGAACTGCTCGAAAAAGTCTGGGCCGATTCATTTGTCGAAGAGAGCAACCTGTCGCGGCATATTTATTTGCTGAGAAAAACTTTCAAGGATTTTGGCGAGAGGGAGGAGTTGATTCAGACGGTGCCGCGCCGGGGGTATCGTTTCGCCGGCGAGGTCAAAGTCAGCGACAGCAGCGAATTGATTATTGAAAAGCACACCTTGACGCAAACCCTCATCGAAGAGATTCCTTCCGGCGATAGGCCAACGCCAGTCCCTACGACTGGCGGCTCGACGCCACGCTTTCTACCGCAGACGGTACTGACCCGTTCACGACAGATCATTCTCGGAGCGATCATTGTTGCAATCGCTCTGAGTAGCATTGCTTTGTGGCGATATAACCGAACCACTGCCAGCAAGGTTTCGGGAATCAAATCCATCGCCGTCTTGCCCCTGAGATCTTTTGCTCAAACAAGCGAAGACGAGGAACTACGCCTGCGAATCACCGACGCGTTGATTACCAAACTCGGCGCTCTGAACGGGATTTCCGTGCGCCCGACCAATTCGATTTTGAGTTTTGTCAAAGAGGAGAGAGACGCGCTTGAGGCCGGGAAAAAATTGGCAGTGGAGGCGGTGTTAGACGGCAGAATCCAGACCGAAGGCGAAAAACTTCGCGTCACGCTGCAACTCGTCTCCGTCCAAACGGGCGAACAGATTTGGTCCGGACAATTCGACGGGAAAGCCAATGAAATCCTGAGCCTGCAAGACAAAATATCGGCTGCTTTATTGCCGCAATTGGCTTTGCCATTGACGACAGAGCAAACGGCGGCTTTCACCAAAAACCTGACGACGAACACCGATGCCTACGAGCTTTATTTGAAAGGCCGCTATCTTTGGAACCAGCGAAAAGTGCCGGAAATGAAACAAGCGGTTCCGCATTTCGAGCAAGCCATTGTGCTCGACCCGAATTTCGCTCTGGCGTACGCCGGCCTGGCTGATGCCTATTCGATGCTCGCGAACAATAATGGCATGAATCGCTTTGAAGGCTACGCGAAAGCCAGAGAGTTCGTGCACAGGGCGTTGGCAATCGACCCGAATCTTTCGGAAGCGTTTTCGGCCTTGGGCTGGATTCTCCACGAACACGAATGGAATTGGGCGGAAGCCGAAAACGCCTTTGTGCGGGCGATTGAGCTGAACCCGAACAACGCCGACGCCCACCACTGGCGCGGTCTGAATTTTAGGGCACAGGGAAAGACCGAAGAATTCATCGCCTCAATGGAACAGGCGCGACAGCTTGCGCCTTTCACCCGAGCCCTCGCACTGAATTACTTTTCCGTCGTGCGCCGCAAAGAAGGCTGCGAGAGAGCCTGTGAGCATATCGAAAGGGTGAACGGGCAGCAGAGGAGTTCGCCAAGAGACCATGCCAATCTTCTCGGCATTCACTACGCGCAGTGCGGCTATTATGACAAGGCGATTGCCATTCTGGAATCAGTGCCGCTCTCGGAACTCGATACGAAGTCGCTTGCCTCGCTGGGCGTGGCCTATGCGAAGACCGGCAATCGCCAAAAGGCTTTAGAAATCATCGAACGTCTGAAAAAATTTGAGGCCAGCGCCAGGTTTTATCGTATGCCTTGGGTATATGTCGCGCTGGGCGATTTCGATTCGGCTTTTGCCGATCTGGAGAAAGCCTTGGCAATACGTGACGACCGTTTGACGAGATTAAAATCCGACATATTTTTAGAGCCTCTGCAATCTGACATTCGCTTCAAACAGCTTTTGAAAAAGATGAATTTGCCCGAATAAAAGGCGGATTTTTTCGGGAAATTTTACAAAAGGAACCTCCAACAACTGCTGAAAAATCCTATCAGAGCCAGTCTTTTCTGTTGACACTCGTCAAAGCCGGTCCGGTTTTCGACCCCTTGCGCCGAGAGCCGCGCTATCAAGCCCGCCTGCGAAAGATGAATCTGGCCAACGAATGATTGCTTGCAAACATTCGTTGGCTCTTCGCTCTTCAGCGCCCGAGAGCGCCAGGCTCATTTGCTTGCAAACCTCAAGCAGGCAAATGAACCTGGCGCTCCCAGGCTGAAGGCCATCTCTTACCCGTATGAGCCCCACCCGGCGCTGCCAGGGTTGATTCGTACTCAGCCCAATTCACTGGCCTCAGCAGAACCTCGTTTTCCAACTTCATCAAGTGATCCGGTTCTATGCACCCAATCACTCCTGAGGCGCAAGAAAAGCCCTGACCAGAAATGCCGCCATCTGGGCACGCGTCACAGAGGTGCTCGGACAATAGATACCCGGCCCGCATCCCAAAGTGATTCCACGCGCCGCGAAATCATCTATAGGTTTCAAGAAAAAGAATTTCCGAGGAAAGCAGAAATGCGCCGCCAATCGTACCGTAGACTGTCTAGTCTGCGGATGTTTCATGAACTGAAAAACTCAAAGAAAAGATCAACTC
>JANMSG010001143.1:0-7290 GCA_031389065.1 Acidobacteriota bacterium
ACCAGTTCGACCTCGGCACGCGCAACGATTTCCGCACCGTGAAGTGGTATGACCTGACTACGCGCCTCGAACCCGGAAGGACTTAGGTGTTCGGCTTGACAGAGCGCAACCTGAGTGGCAGCAAGCCCGCGAGTCTACTAAGGCTGCCCGAAGTCGAGTTCACGTCGGGCGAGCCGCTCGTCATCAAGACGGACGAGCAATGGAAGGTTTCTGACAAGGAGATTCTGGGTTGGAATCGGGTGGATTTCGACGACTCGGGTCGGGTCGCGGTGAAATGGCTCGGTCTCGCAGGCACGAAAGCGTGGGGTCACGTGCGGACGGCCGAAGACCGCCGCCTACCGGCGCGCTGGCTGCGGAAGGAGTTCACCAACCACAAATCGATCAAGCGGGCGACAGTCTACTATGCCGGCCCGCTCACTGGCGGGCGCTGATGCGGTAGAGCGCCGCGCCATGCGGGCCTACCTTCGAGACCAGTTCATTGCTAAAAACGCCCAGCGTCTTTTTCTGCCACAGATCTCTGACAACGCACCGGCCGGTCAGCCCGATTTCACGCCACTCAACTTTAATATCCGCCGTCGTTTGGTCGTCAAGGTTGAACACCGCGAGATACTTATCTTTGGTTCCAGGCACGTCCGCCAGCCACGCGATCTGCTTACCGCGCGCGAACAGTTCATGATTGCCGGCGCTGTTTCGGTGGACCGCCAGCGCTTCGCCATTGGTGAGCAACGAGAGCGTGAAGGCGTCGTTGCTGGGCAGGTCGCCGCCGAACATCAGCGGCGAACGAAAGATGAGCCAGAGCGTCATCAGCGTATATTGCTCGTCCCGAGTGAAGCGCGTCCGGCGGTCGTCGCCGCGCTCGGCGCGGATGCCGATGCGACCGAGTGGCAGCATGTCTGCGTCGGGCCAACCTCCTTGGCCGATGAACGGCGCCCATTGGCGGCAAAACTCAAACTGCTTCCGCAAGTCCTCCCAGCGGTCCCAGAAATCGTTCGAGATGCGCCAGAGCTGGGCGTGACGTTGCAGAAAGTCGGCGCGGGCTACGGGGGCGGGACCGGGCGATAAACTTAAAACGATGCTCCTGCCGCTTTTTTGAATCGCCCGCTTGAGCGCGGCAATCTCTGCCTCATGAAAAATGGGGCTGCTGATGTCGTCAGCCTTTATGTAATCGACGCCCCATTCTTTATACAGGGCGATCAGCGAGTCGTAGTAATCCTGGCCCCCAGGTTTGCTCACGTCGACGCCGTACATGTCGGTGTTCCAGCGGCATATGCTCTTTTCATCAGCGATCTCCTGAGCACGCGCCTTGCTGCCCCAGATGGGCAGATTCTGTTTGACGGCGCGGCGCGGAATGCCGCGCATGATGTGAATGCCGAACTTCAAACCCCGGCTGTGGACATAATCGGCGAGCGGCTTGAAGCCTCTGCCATTGGCTGCGGAGGGAAAGCGATTTACGGCGGGCAGCAAGCGGCCATAGCCGTCCATCACCAGTTCGGCATTCTCGCGATACCCATGGGCTTTGGCATTCGGCTCATACCACTGAATGTCTACGACGACGTACTGCCAGCCGAAGCGGGCGAGATGCCTGGCCATGTAATCAGCCTGAGCTTTAACTTCCGCTTCCGTCACCGTGGTGCCATAGCAGTCCCAGCTATTCCAGCCCATCGGCGGGGTCGGCGCCAGCGCCGTTTTCTGCGCCTGTCGTGAGCCCCTGGCTTTCCCTTTTATCTGGGCGGCAACGGCGAACGGGCTCAAGAGAGAGCTGGCCAGAAGGGCGATGGTTAGCGCCCCGACGGCTCGTCGGGTGAAGGCATCATTACGAATCTTTTTCATGGCAATGTTGAACAATGTATGGATCGAAGGCTTAGACATAGCCTCATTAAATCATAGGACACGATGAAACAAAAGCTCCGTGATTTTTTCGATATCGATGGCCGTGTTATACCTTGCGAGGATTGGCGCCGTTGAGTGGGCGCAAGCATCTGAACCGGCGGCTGACCAAGATGTTAAACCGAAGAGGGGCCATCATAGAGCCGAGGATCCGGCATCCGAAACACGATCACGGAATGGAGCGCAATCATTTAGTTGCCAAAGCCACAGACCACATCAACGCGATGTTAAGTGGCTGTGCCTGGAACTTGAGAAAATTGTGGCGAGAGTTTGTTGAAAACCCTCGCCTTTGTTGGATGACCTGACGTTTTCAGAGACGACGAATTAGATACGCCTATCGGAAGATTTTTACGTAGCCTCCCTACTCTTAGAACGTCAGGCGCAGGCCGATCTGAAGACGCCGCGCGCCCGGGGTATTGGTGCCGACTTCGGCGTTTGCCGGAATGAATTGCAGGAAGTTGTTCGCCGTGAATGCCGTCACCGGCGCCCCCCAGTTCACGTGGTTGAAGACGTTGATCGCCTCGACGCGAAGCTCCGGCACGAAACGCTCGCTCACCATAAATCGCTTGAACATCGAGAGGTCTAGGTTCCAGACCGGCGGCCGGCGGAATTGGTTACGGCGCGAAGTGCCGAAGCCCGCTTGCCCCAGTCCGGTCGGTTGCGCAAAGAGGCTCTTGTCATAGTAGGGTTGTGTGCTGCCTGAGCCTACCTTGCCGACTGGCTCCGGGTCGCCACTGAAGTTGATGAAGATCGAACCGCAGCCTTGGCAGTTCAGCGTATTGTTGGTGCCGCCGATGGAATACGGCGTGCCGGAATATGCAGCAAATATGCCGTTGAGTTGCCAGCCGCCGAGGAGCTTGCCTGAAAGGTGAGAGTTATCTCTCAGGAAGGGGAGATCGTAGACAAAGCCCATCTGGAAGACATTCGTCCGGTCAAAGCCCGCCCGCGCGAAGTTGTCTTCGAACTTCAGCGGGTGATTCCAGGTCAGCCCGACCCATCCGTCTTCATCAGCCATGTTCTTGGCCTTACTCAGGGTGTATGCCCCTTTCAACAACAGCCCGTTCTTGAAAGGCCGGTTGATGGCTACTTGCAGCGAATGGT
The DNA here is from genome assembly GCA_031389065.1 of Acidobacteriota bacterium. GTDB lineage: Bacteria > Acidobacteriota > Blastocatellia > UBA7656 > UBA7656 > JACQDB01. Next base: position 2,989 of record JANMSG010001143.1, read on the forward strand.
ACCGGGACTTGGTGCGTGCGCCCCAGTCGTTGATGGCGGTGGTGCCGGCCAAGGCGAAGTACTTGCGCGAGGCGTTCCCGCCGCCCGGCTCGCCGTAATTGATGTTCAGGTCGGCGTAGCCGCCGTCGGTGCGGGTTCCGACATAGGCCACCTCGGTGATGATGTCGCCCGGCAGCCTGCGCTGGAAGGCGATGTTCCACTGCTGGATGACGGCGCGATCAAGTCCCTCCCCCGAGCCAGGGAAGGCTTCGAAACCATTGTTCGGCGACCGCATGAACACGTTCACCGGCAACTTCACCAGGCCGGAGCTGACATCCGGGATCGGGATGGGGGGGATGCCTCTGGCCAGCGTCGTCACCGAGCCGAACTGCTCGGCGGTGTTGTTGAAGGTGATGTCATAGGGGAACGACCCCCGCAGCGGGCGCGACCAGGGGAGCGGATTGATGGTGCGGCCGTAGCCTGCCCTTACCACAGAGTTATCACCTATTCGGTAGGCAATCCCCAACCGCGGCGCCAGGTACCAGGTTTTGAGTTCGAGCCCGACATCCTTCGGCACATCGCCGCGGCCGCCCAGCAGCACGTTGTACGTATTGTAGTCGAGCCGTTCGATGCCGCTATTGGCGCGGGTCATCAGGGGGTAGTTCTCAATCCGTAGGCCCAGGTTGAGCGTCAGATTCGGGGTGACGCGCCACCGATCGCGCACGTAGATGGCGTTTTGCCACTCACGTCCCGTCATGGTTTCGGTTTGAACGTCTTTGGAGAAGAAGCTCGGCAGGCCCAGCAGGAAGCCCGCGAACTGATTCCACGCAAGCGCGGTATAGCCGGACGCTCCCGTGGTGTTCCCGCTGAAGCTGAACCCGCCTTTCAGCCCGTAGTTGCCGAACTCTGCCTGGCGGTGGTTCAGTTCCAGTTTGACGATGTCAACGCCCACCCTCACTTCATGCTTGGGGAAGACCTTCGTCAGCGCGCTGCTGAAGCTATAGTTGATCTCCTTGCGAAACAGCGGCATCCAGTTGGGCGTCGTGCCGATGATGTACCCGTTATCGAAGGTGGGCAGGCCGCTTGCCCGCTCATCCTGGGGATCGTTGGTGCCGGGAATCCCGAGATTCAAGCCGTAGTTCGTGCCAAAGTCCGGCCCGGTCACCTGCTGGTTTTGGCGGTAGTAGCCGAAGTTCCCGTCCAGCAGGAGTGTCGGGCTGAGCGTCCAGGTGTGGCCGGCGCTGACCACATAGACCTTCGTATCACCCAGACTACCGTTGTCGAAGCCCAGACTGAAATTATCCACCACATTGGCGTCCAACATGGAGAACTTGCCCCAGATCGAGTGACTCTTCGAGCGCTGCCAGTTCACCTTTGTGTCGTAGTTGGGGCGATCCACCTGTACCTGGCGCTGCTGCACGTAATCGTCGAGGAGCTGGTTCGAGTTCAGGTCCCGGTCTGAATTGACCTTGGGATAAAAGGCCAGAACTCCCCTGGCGATCGGGCTGATCAGATTATTGGGGACCAGGAAGTTGGCGAACTGCTGCCGCCCCGCCCCGCCGGCACCGCCAGTGTTCGGGTTGTAGAGCCTGAAGGCGGAGTAGGCCGCTGCGACTTCACTGAAGTCACCATTGCGCATTTTATCGGTCGGGACTCCATAGGTGAAGTTCCCGGTGCGCCGGTCACGCAGCTTCTCGTAGGACGCGAAGAAGAAGAGCTTGTCTTTTTTGATCGGACCGCCGAGCGTGCCGCCGAAAATATGATGCGATAGCGGGGTTCTCGGAAGGTTGAACGCGTTGTTGAAGAAGGTATTGGCATTTAGGTTGTCACCATTATAGAACCAGAAACCAGAGCCGTGGAACGCATTGGTGCCGGATTTGGTTACTACGGTCTGAGCCGCACCGCCAGCCATGCCCGTCTCAGCGTCGAAGTTGTTAGTCGCGATGTTGACCGTTTCGATGGTCTCTACCGGTTGAATATACCCGGCGTGATGCGGCAACCAGACGTTTACCGACACCGCACCGTCAACGCGTGTGGTGTTGCTATTGGGCTGAACGCCGTTGACCCAGGTACGCAACGAACGACCCGGCGTGTCAATCTCCGCGTTCTGGTACTGCACGGGTGTCGCGCCAGGCACCAGGTTGAGCAACGTTTGATAGTTGCGGTATTGATTCAGCGGCAATGAAACTACCTGTTTGGAATTGAGTTCCGTGCTCAGGTCGGACTTCTCTGTGTGCAGGGTAGCGGCGCTGGCCGTCACTGTGACGGTTTCCTGAGCAGTACCGATCTGCACCGCGACATCCACGCGCTTCGGGTTGCCAGCCGTGACGATGATGTCTGATTGATGCATCTCCTTAAAGCCTTTGGCCGACAATGCCATGTTATAGGTGCCCGGCAATAGGTTGCGGAACACAAAGCTCCCATTCTCGTCGGTGACTGTCGTCAGCTTTAAGCCTGTGCCGGTGTTCGTAATCGTGATCGCCACACCCGACACGACCGCCCCTTGCGGGTCAGTTACATCACCTACGATACTGCCATAGAGCACCTGAGCGTTGGCGGCGCCGGGGAGTGAACCTACCGCTAACAGCACTGCCACTAGAAATCTGGTTAGAAAGGTACGCATGAAACCGGGAAAAAATTTTCGCATGGTTGCCTCCTTGAGTGATGGCCGGTCGGAGTTTGCGCCAGTTACCCGCCGCATCGTGGCGATTCGGGCTCGCCTCCAACCGAGCGTTGTGAACGTAATGCTATGAATTAGTGGTTCCGACGCTGAATGATTCTGTCCAGCGCCAAGGCTATGAACTACGCTATGACTGTGAATTAAAGCCTGCTGACGAATGTTTAGAAGGTCAGAACAAACTTTTAATCCGCTGTCTATTCAATGACGAACAATGGTAGTGAACCCTTGAATGAGACAAAAAGTTGAGAACGTACTCAAGCCAAAGGAAGGATTAACTTTATGGGTCTCAGAGGTCATGAGTTCACTCGTGAATTCAAACTCCAGTCATTTGAGCTGTCGCTCATCCACTTAGTCTCTAACCGCCCATTGCGGAGCCAATCTTTGCACCTATTTTTCCATTTTGGCTTATCCGCAATTTCATTTGGTTTCATTATCTCTCGAATATCCTCGTTATTTCCAAACAATCCTTCTCTTGGTTTCAATTTTGCTGACTATACTCTCGTTCAAAATTAGACGCAATACGAATTATGTACTCTTTACAGCATTCGGAGAAACCCCAAATACAACTGAAAATAATTTTGAAAAATCGCTCTACACTTCTCGCTTTTCCGCTCTCTCTTTAGGAAAGTGATCGACTCCGCTACATCTAGACATAGGATATCTCAGGCAAGCTCATCCAATCATATCTTAGCCTCTTTCAAGTCGGCCGTCTGATGTCTGGACACATTTTATTTGTCAGATTGATCGAGCTCTGAAAGAGCGTTATTCGATAGCCCAGCGCATCGCGCTGGGTGAATCCAGCGAGTAAGTCCCAAGCCCTGAAAGGGCGAAATCAGGTGTTTCGCCCTTTCAGGGCTTGGAAAAACCATCGAATTGGTGACCCAGCGCATCGCGCTGGGCTGTTGAATTTCGCACCTTCGGCGCTTTTCAACACATTTTCAAAAAGTCTCCAGACATCAGGTCGGCCGTATTAAATCCTTCTGTAAACCAACCATAGATCTCTGTGAGCATTTTTTTAGCTTGCTCCTGCTTACCCTGTAGAAGGTACAGACGCGCGAGGCTCATAACCGCTCGTAGCTCAAAGGATTTTGCCTGCTGCTGACGAGCAATTGTGATGGCTTGATGGAAACTCGCTTCCGCTGCTGCCTGCGCAATGCGAAGCGCCGATTTTTGTATTGAGGAATCTAACGTGCTCTCTGGCTTTTGATTAGAAATTTCGGATTGCGGACTTGCTGGTGAATGCGCTTCTTCCAATTGGTAATACTAATTTGAATTATTTCGTGCGTATGTGATGTAGGGAAAGAGTGTCAAACTTTTCACTCTTTCCGCATCCTCATAATACTCCTGCTATGACGATCACGCAGACGGGCGCGCTTTGGCAAGGCGCTTATCAGCCCCGATCTATAGGTTTCAAGAAAAAGAATTTCCGAGGAAAGCAGAAGTGCGCCGCCAATCGTACCGTAGACTGTCTAGTCTGCGGATGTTTCATGAACTGAAAAACGCAAAGAAAACATCAATTCTGGCTGCAAGCTCTCGTTCTTCGGCAATTTTTGAGCAATACAAGGCTCCGCAGACTAGACAGTCTACGGTACATTTCTTTTTCTTAAAGTCTATAGCAGTATGGAACGCCTCAGAATAAAGAA
>JANMSG010000026.1:0-3174 GCA_031389065.1 Acidobacteriota bacterium
GTAAGCTGACCGTGACAGATTTCCGGGTCGGCGACGATGTATTCGCCCATTTCTTTTCGCTTGCTTCTTGCCATTTGCTTGCTCCTTACTCTTACTCTAGAAACATGAGGTGCGGAAAATCTAAAATTCTCCGCACCTCAAATTAACACATTCGCAGGACAGAATTGAATAATGAATCAGTCCTGCTCATCGTCAATGGCTATTGGATGACCGTTGGTTGTGCCGTTGGCTTCGGTCGCATCTATCTGTACTTCAAGTAACGAAGCAGCAGAAACCATGTCGCCGTCGGAGGTATCAATCAGCTTTACGCCTTGCGTTGAGCGCCCTGATTCGCGTATGCCTTTGGTTTCAACTCGTATGAGTTTGCCCTGACTTGTGATAATTAACACCTGGCTTTCGTCGTTGACCGGAAGCGATGCGACAACCATACCGTTGCGCTCTGAAGTCTTCATATTAATCACGCCTTTGCCTCCGCGCGAGGTCACGCGATAGGCTTCAATCGCTGTGCGCTTGCCGAATCCATTTTCAGAAATCGAAAGTATATCTACGCCCGCGCTGACAGCCGCTACGTTGATGACATAATCGTTCTTGTTGAGCCTGATACCGCGCACCCCTGCCGCCTGCCGTCCCATCGAGCGCACTCCCGCTTCTTCAAAGCAGACCGCCATGCCTTCGCGCGTGGCAATGAAGATCTTCTTTGTGCCGTCGGTCAATTCAACAGCCAGCAACTCATCATCGTCATCAACCCCCATCGCGATGATGCCGTTGCCGCGAATATGTTGGAACGCCGAAACTTCGGTCTTCTTGACGGTTCCTTTGCGGGTGATCATCACTACGTATTTGCCCTCTTCAAAATCGCGCACCGCAAGAATTCCTGCGAACTGCTCTTCTTTCGGGATATTCAATAGGTTGACGATCGCTTTGCCACGACCTGCCGCCGCCGCATCAGGAATCTCGTGAACTTTGAGGCGATGGACTTTGCCTTTGTTGGTAAAAATCATTACGTAGCTATGCGCCGACGCCACAAAGATATGATCAACCACGTCTTCCGTTTTCAGAGCCGCGCCGCGCCTGCCTGTGCCGCCGCGACGTTGGGCGCGATAAATCGAAACCGGCGTGCGTTTGATGTAGCCCGAATGCGTCACCGTGATCGCCATGTCTTCATCAGCGATTAGATCTTCGATGGAAAGCTCGGCACCGGATTCCATGATCTCCGTGCGTCTTCCCTCGTTGTATTGGCTCTGCACTTCGCGCAACTCTTTGACAATCAGGTTGCGAAGCACAGCATCATTGGCAAGAATTTCTTGCAACTCGGCAATCTTTTGGATGACTTCTTGGTATTCGTCATCGAGCTTTTGACGCTCAAGCCCTGTGAGTCGCTGCAACTGCATTTCCAAAATTGCGCGAGCCTGAATCTCTGTAAACTTGAAGCGCTCCATCAAGCCTTCCCGCGCTTCGACGCTGGTTTTCGATTTACGAATCAAAGCAATGACTTCAGTAAGATGGTCTAAAGCTTTTTTCAATCCTTCGAGGATATGAGCCCGAGCTTCGGCTTTTCTCAACTCAAAGCGCGTGCGTCGCGTCACGACTTCGCGGCGATGCTCTATGAAGATATTGAGCGTTTGAATAAGATTGAGTTCTTTCGGCTGCCCGTTGACAATCGCCAGATTGATAACCCCGAATGATTGTTGCATCGGCGTCAGTTTGTAGAGATTATTCAAGACGATGTCGGGTATGGCGTCGCGTTTCAATTCGATGACGATGCGCATACCGTCGCGGTCTGATTCGTCGCGCAAATCGGAAATGCCTTCAATCTTTTTGTCGTTGACTAACTCCGCCATGCGCTCAATCAATTTCGCTTTGTTGACTTGGTAAGGAATGGCTGTGACGACAATCGCCAATCTCTCGCCCGCTCGTCCGCCGCGATCAATAGCGACTTTGGCGCGCATCACGATTGAGCCGCGCCCCGTGGTATAGGCCGAGCGTATGCCTTCGCGTCCGTAAATGAATCCGCCGGTCGGAAAATCCGGTCCGGGGACGATTTCCATTATATCTTTCAAGGGGGTATTCGGACGTTGAATCAAGCGAATTGTCGCTTCGACAATTTCAGCGAGATTGTGCGGCGGGATATTGGTCGCCATACCGACTGCTATGCCGCCTGAACCGTTGACAAGCAGGTTCGGATAGCGCGTCGGCAGCACCGTCGGTTCGACACGCGATTCGTCATAGTTGGGAACGAAATCAACCGTATCTTTGTCAATATCGGTGAGCATCTCCGTAGCAATGCGCGTCAGGCGAGCTTCAGTATATCTGTAAGCCGCCGCACTGTCGCCATCAACTGAATTGTGTACCACACAACCGTTAGCCAGCATGAAGTTGTGATGCTCATTCACAGTGATGTCATATACATCCACCTGTTCATCAAGCCATAGCGTGTTTAACACACGATGGTTATGAGTGGATGCAATCCCTACCAATTCATCAAAACTTTCAAAATAGGTAAGAGCCTTCTTACTATTCGGAATCCAGTTCGCATTGCGATGGGAATCGTAGAGCGTGGGATTGAATTGCTCTCGTCCAAACTCTGCAATTAGGCGAGAGGCATAGCCAGCAATCTTGGTACGCATCACTTGTCGTTTATAACCTTCATCACCCCACTTTTTCGTAAGCGCTGCTTTGGCTCGCGCTGTGAGTTCTGCCATTGCATTCGGATTCTTTCCAATACGCATGGCGTATTCTTTTTTTCTCCCTTCTAAGTGTGCTGCTTTGAAAGTCGGGTCTTGCCACTGCCGAAGGATTTTCTCTCGATGTTGTTTGCGGGTATCAGGCTCAGACCATAGCTTGAGAGCCATTTGCCTGTGATGGTTTGGCGCATACTTTGCACGATACGTTTGGTCTTGCCACAATCGTCGCGAGTTCTCACTAATTTGATTTCGCACTTTCGGATCGCTCAAGGCAAAAATTATAGCTTTGGTGATTGCCTCGCGCTTCTCTTCGTCCTGCCACATTGCTCGACTCTTTTCTGAAATGATTTCTGAGACTCTTGTTTTTTGTTCAGGAGTCAGAGGGCGTTTCTCTATACCTTGCAAAGCGCGGCTCATCTTCGCGCGATATTCAGCATCTTGCCACAGTTGACGCAGATGCTCACCTCGCTGCTTTGCAATTTCAGGATGA
>JANMSG010000076.1:0-3346 GCA_031389065.1 Acidobacteriota bacterium
ATTTTGGATCGTCACGCGGCGGATATGGAAAAGCTATCCCTCTCGCACTGCTCCATATTTCATTCATCCAATTATGATGCAATTTTACAGCTCAGAAATTTACATTCTCTTCATCCATCCCGGTTTCTTACCGCACAACACTCCGAATTATTTTGGGTTTTGGGAAATTTTCTTTTTATACTCAAAAGGCTTTGAGTTTTATCGAGATGGTCAAATGACTGATATGTCATTTAGTGACTCTTTGTTTATAGACTAAAATACGACCAACACGCTTAAATTTGGCAGTAACAACTCTATTCATCGCTTCTGCGTAACATCAAATCTAATATTAGGTAAACGAAAAGATGACCGAGCGACACTTTTTACATATTGGCAGCGTACGCGATGCTGAAACCTTTCAGCGCCATTTGCGTGACAGCCAGATTACCATTCCTTGCGACCAGGAACTTCTATCAGGCAGCGCGTCACCGCTTGCGCAGCCCTTGCAAGTCGGCGCAATCACCATAGGGAATCGCTTTGCCATTCACCCGATGGAAGGCTGGGACGGCACGCCAGACGGCAGACCGAGCGAACTCACCGTTCGACGTTGGCAGAATTTCGGACGCAGCGGCGCAAAACTCATATGGGGCGGGGAAGCCGTCGCCGTTTGCCATGACGGGCGCGCCAATCCAAATCAATTGCTCATCAACGAACAGACGCGTGATGACCTGGCTCGCCTGCGCGACACCTTGATTGCCGAACACAAACAGGCGACAGGCTCCATTGATGGATTGCTCGTTGGTTTGCAACTGACACACTCAGGGCGCTACAGCCGACCCAACGCCAAAGAGCGCGCCGAACCGCAGATTCTCTATCATCACCCGATACTCGACAAACGGCTGGGACTAACGAAAGATTATCCGTTACTAACAGACGGCGAGATTCGCGCCATTATTGAAGCCTTTCATCGAGCGGCGCGTATGGCGCGTGAAATTGGTTTTGATTTCGTAGATGTTAAACATTGCCACGGCTACCTGGGGCACGAGTTCTTGAGCGCCCACACGCGCGAGGGCGATTATGGCGGCAGCTTCGAAAACCGCACACGCTTTTTGCGAGAGATCGTCGAAGGCATACGCGCCGATGCTTCCGGTTTGGAAATCGGTGTACGACTCTCGGCTTTCGACAGCGTGCCGTTTCATCCAGACCCGGCTCTGTCAAAACCCGGACAGCCTGGTCCCGGTGTGCCTGAGCTATCTGAAGATATACTGCCCTATCGCTGGGGCTTTGGCGTGAATGCTGAAAATCCTCTGGAGGCAGATTTGACTGAGCCGATTCGCTTCCTCTCTTTGCTGCGCGAGCTAAATATCCGCCTGGTCAATCTCACAGCCGGTTCGCCTTATTACAACCCGCACATCCAGCGCCCTGCGCTCTTTCCGCCATCGGACGGTTATCTACCGCCGGAAGATCCGCTGGTCGGCGTTGCCCAGCAGATGGAAATGACGCGCCAGTTGAAGCAGCAGTTTACGGATTTGATTTTTGTCGGAACTGGCTATACCTATTTGCAGGATTTTCTGCCGCACGTGGCGCAGGCGGCGGTACGCGATGGCTGGGTTGATTCAATTGGATTGGGGCGTATGGTGTTGTCTTACCCCGAACTGCCGCTCGACGTGATCGAGGGGCGACCGCTCGCCCGTAAACGGCTATGCCGCACATTCAGCGATTGCACGACCGCGCCGCGCAACGGCTTGCCTTCGGGATGCTACCCGTTGGATGGTTTTTACAAAGATATGGAAGCAGCAGCGCAACTCAAGCAGATTAAGAACGCCCATCGGAGAAACGCTGAATGACAACCACAAGACCTGTTGCATTCATCACCGGCGCAAGTCGCGGCATCGGGCGCGGTATCGCCCTTGAACTCGCGAAAAATGGCTATGATCTGGCTGGTAATTCAAGAGGCTTTGAGCCGCAGAATATCGAAAGCGGCATCTTTGAAGTCAAGCAACGAATAGAAGAATTGGGAGCCAGTTTTCTTCCCGTCCAGGGCGACATCTCTTCTCTAGATGATCACGAGCGTATGCTCTATATGATTCTTGAAAAGTATGGCAGGATTGACCTGCTGGTAAACAACGCCGGGGTGGCTCCTGAAAAGCGGTTAGATGTTTTAGAAACCACATCCGCAAGCTATGACCGAGTATTAGGTATCAATCTGAGAGGTTCTTTTTTCCTCACCCAGCAAGTCGCTCGACAGATGATTGCTCAGATCAAGCAGCATCAAGAAATCCGTCCGAGCATTATTTTCGTCACTTCCGTATCCGCCTACATCTCGTCGCCCTCGCGAGCCGAATATTGTCTTTCAAAAGCCGGTCTCAGTATGGCAGCGGCGATCTTCGCAGACCGTTTGTCCGAGCACGGCATCAATGTCTATGAGATTCGTCCGGGAATCATCCAGACAGATATGACGGCTGCGGTGGAAGCGAAGTACGACAAGTTGATTGACGAAGGTTTGATTCCGCAACAACGGTGGGGACTTCCCGAAGATGTTGGCAAAGCGGTCGCAGCGCTGGCTGGTGGAAGCTTTCCCTATTCGACCGGTATGGTCATTGAAGTCAGCGGCGGCATGAATTTGCGGAGGCTGTGAATTCGAACTATGAATGTAAAACAAGAGATTGATGAACGAGAGTTGCGCGCGCGTGTCGAGCAGACGTTTCATTTTGGCGTTGCGCAGTTGGAAAAGCTATTGCCTAAATGGACGAGCGACAAAGCGGCTCCGATTTATACGGAAAACGGCATCTGGACACGTCCAGGTTTTATCTGGACAGATTGGTGTCCGGGGTTTTACGCAGGCATGATGTGGCTGGCTTATGAACGCACAGGCGAGGCGAAGTGGCGCGAAGTTGCCGAAGAGTACACACGCCGCCTTGAGCCTAGAAAGTTCGACCGAGACGTTCACGACCTGGGCTTTATTTTTATGTCAACGGCGAATCGTTGGTATAACCTTTTGCCCGAAGGCGACGCGACCAAGCGTTGGCTCAAGGACGTATTGATTTCAGCCGGAACCATTCAATCATTTCGCTGGAAAGAGACAGGGGAAGACCACTACATATACTCATTCAACGGCCCGCAATCGCTATTCATAGATATTATGATGAACATACGGTTGCTCTTTCGCGCCCACGAACTCGGCGGCGATGAAGAACTGTATCGTAAAGCCTTGACCCATGCGCGGACGACGGAAAAGTATCTGGTTCGCAAAGCCGGAACACGCCTGGTGGACGGCGATGGTATGGTCATTCACGAAGCTATATTCAATCCCGTAAGAGGCGAGTTTCGCAACATGTCAACGCAGCAAGGCTATTCGCCGTTCACC
>JANMSG010000094.1:0-12142 GCA_031389065.1 Acidobacteriota bacterium
ACGGTAGGCAGTCTAGGCGTTGATACGACCGATCAGGTTGGTTTCGACATTGCTGCAAACAGTTTCAGAGCGTTTGCTTCTTTAACGCCTGCGGGTGGCAGCGCTTCCAATCTCTACACCATCAATTTGACCAACGGCGCAGCCACCCTGGTAGGAGCCATTGGCGGGGGGCAAACCATAAGCGACATCACCGTATCGCCGCGCCGCTCGGCGATAACGGTTTACGCCTTAACCTCAAACAATCGGCTGGTAACCTTCGACGTAAATAATCCCAGTGTCATCACCAGTGTTACGCGCATCAGGGGGTTGCAGCGCGGCGAGTCGCTTTTGGCAATAGATTTTCGCCCGGCAAACGGTAGGCTTTATGCTTTGGGAAGTTCAGGCACGATCTACACCATCAAAATCAACAATGGCGGTGTTGTGCCCAGACCCGTTGCGCCATTTAGCGTGGCGCTCAACGGCGAGTCATTCGGTTTGGATTTCAACCCCACAGTAGATCGCCTGCGTCTGGTGAGCGATGCAGAGCAAAATCTGCGTTTGAACCCTGATTCAGGAGATGTTGCGGCAACAGACGGAGCGATTGCTTATGCAACGGGCGGCGCAAATCCGAATCTTGTTGGCTCGGCGTATACAAACAATTTTGCAGGGGCGACAACAACAACGCTTTTTGGCATTGATTCAACTGCTGATACGCTGGTGATTCAGAATCCGCCAAATAACGGCACGCTCAATACGGTTGGTAGCCTCGGCGTAGATACTACAGCCCTTGTCGGTTTTGATATTTTTGGCTGCGACGCAGTAGGATACGCCGCTTTAACAGTGAGTGGCGAAACAACTTCGAGCTTGTACAGAATTAACTTAACCACTGGCGCGGCAACATTGATTGGCACAATCGGCATCGCTGACACGATTCGTGGCATCGCTTTACAGTAATTTCCGGTAGTGTCCTAATCTGCTGGTGCTGTTTAATAGCCCGCGAAGCGGGCGTAAGCATATAGCCACGGGTGTCAGCCCGTGGACAGATGCCCGACATCCTAGCGAGCCCGCGAAGCAGGTGATAGCCAACCCTCTATCGCCCGTTTCACGGGCTCACAGATTTTGATGCCTTCTAACCCAGCGTTGCGCTGCGCTCCACACTGGGCTTTATGCTTTCACCCGCTTCGCGGGTTTCCACATAACACCACAACTTTAGGACACTACTTAATTTCCTGAGTACGAAAGATAGGGCTGGCTTTCATCTACAGCCAGCCCTATCGCAGGTCTGTTATCTAAAGAAAATCTCCGTCCGCAAGTTGATAAAAATTCTCTTCCTTCCGGCGCTTGTCAAAGACTTCCGGAATTTGAATCCGCCGCCAATCCGTATTTTTTTTTCAGCCGTAATAGGGGTGTTTGCAGTAAAAATCACAATTCAATTAAGGAGAACAGGATGCGAAAAATATTCATTCTAATTTTTGTTATGTCCGTTTCAATCGTTTGCGCTGAAGCAAAACCGACAAAGAAAATGACAACAGCGACCAAAGCACAACCAACAGGAACAGCAGCCGACAAAGTTACCATCACCATTACCAGTTTCCAATTCACGCCAAAAACCCTCACCGTCACGGCAGGCACAACCGTAGTCTGGTTCAACAAAGAAGGCCGTCACATTGTTCAAGCCGATAAAGGCGAGTTTAAATCAGACGTTCTCACCGACGGCAAGAGTTTCGAGTTCACCTTCACCAAAGCAGGGAAATACGCTTATCATTGCAGCTTTCACGGCGAATCGGGCGGCAAAGACATGGCTGGCACGGTGATTGTTAAATAGGAGGGACTTATGTAGGTGATGTACTGTAGGTTGTCAAACCTGCGGGTGATTTGATCAACGCAGTTTTGGGAGGCCCCAAATGACTTGCGAGCCAAGACATCAGCAGACCGGGCAGTTACCTGTACATTTTCTGCGCAACTCCTAATCGGTTTATTTTGTTGAAACATAGGCTTCAATGCTGAATTCATAAACTTTCAAATCTTTCCATGTCTGTTGCGAGTAGTTGACAGCCTGCTCTTGAGGCTCTTATTCTCAGCTTCAAGAGCGGCTGTTTCGGCTGCAAGGATTTCCCGAAACGCAAGAGGACAGCATGAACAGACAAAGATTTGAAGGTTTCTCGCCAAAGTTGTTTGAGTTTTTTCGCGAACTTGCCGCAAATAATAACAAGGACTGGTTTGATGAAAATCGCAGCCTCTATCAGACAGAAGTTCTCGACTCGGTGAAATCGTTCGTCACCGATTTTGGTCCCATCATGCGTATGCTCAACGAAGAATTTGAAAGCGAGCCACGCGTCGGGCGAACCATCAGCCGCATCAATAACGACATACGCTTTCACAAAAATCGCCCGGCATATCGCCACTTCATGTACGTCAGCTTTCCGCGCCGAAACACCAAATGGACAAGCGAAGCTCTGCTTTATGTAGGCATTTACACGCATGGCGTAGGCGTGGGATTTTACCCGGGTGGTTATCGCAAACTTCGCAAAGCGCCTCTGCAAGAGAGCATTGGACTGAACTTGCGCTTGTTTCAAAAATACCTGGATGAAAGATTGATTGCCGATAAATATTCCGAGTTGACGGATGGAGAAGCCGGCGAGGTGAAGAAGTGGCCTTTACCAAATCGAGCGCGAAAATGGGTCAATCTGGAAAACTTCTCGGTTGGCGAATACTTCACCGCCGATGAAGTCGCGGCGATGGGGCGCAAGCTCTTAGACCGCGTGCAAGAGGTATTGCTTGATGTTTATCCGTTGTGGTTGTTTGCCCAGAGCGAGGATATCAAAGAAGATTTCGAGCTTTACCAGGAGAACGTAGAATTGCTGACGCGTCCGCTAAGCGAGGCGGCGGGAAAGTAATTTTTTCACTCAACACAGGGCTCTTTTTCAACGACAGGTGTGTTGCTTGCCTGATAGATCTCGGAGTTAACCTCTGCGCCGATTAACAACACAAGCCCGAAAATATAGAGCCACAACATTAAAACCATCACCGCACCCAAACTGCCGTAGGTGGCGCTGTAACTTGGCGCGTATCTGATATAAAAAGAGAAGAGCAGAGAGCCTATGACGATTGATGCTACGGCGAAGACGCCGCCCGGAGAGGTCCAGCGCCACTTCTGTTTTACATTCGGTCCGAAAAAATAGAACAGCTCTATGCCTGCCAAAATCAGCGCCAGACCGAGCAGGTAATCAACCATGCTCCAGATAAGTTTGAAGGTGACTCCGAGCCCAAGTGCCTGGCTCAGCCTTATACTGAATTTATCGCCAAACATAATGAGTAGAGTGCCAGCCACGATAAAGAGCGAAAGTCCAATCGTTAGCCCTACGGAGATGAGTCGCTGTTTCCAAAACGAACGCCCTTCTTTCACATCATAAGCGATGTTGAGCGCGTCCATCAGCGATACCACGCCGCCCGAGGCGGACCACAACATTCCAATGATGCCGATAGATAGGAGTCCCCCGCTGCGGTTTATGGTGACATCGTGCAAGGTATTGACGACTAGCTTCATTACTTCGGCAGGCAGAGTTCTGGCGAGAGCGCTTAAAAGAGTTTGCTGAAAATCAGGGAGAAAACCTACCAAAGTTGTCAAAAAAATCAGCATCGGAAAAAGCGCAAACAGAAAATAGTAGGCAAGCTCTGCCGCCGACCCCCAGACATTATCTTTGTTGGCTTCGTTCCACACCCGCTTTGCCAATTCTTTGAAGGTCAGTCCTCCCAAAATAGCTTTGCTCATAAGCTCTCCGCCTTGTCAGGTTGTGATGGATGAATTGATTTGAAAAACAAAAAAGCAAGTTGCAGCACCAAATGCAAAACCGGATTCCAGACAGCGCCAAGAAGTTTAGCACAGCTATCAAATGTTTATTCATGAAGCGCGCAGAGATTGACACGGGGCTGCATAAGCGATTCAATACCCTTCGTTGTTACACCCGATTACATTGTAAGATTGCGAAAACGGTTATGGAAAAAGACGACACGGTAGAGGCACAAGAGAAACGGCGAATCCAACTTTATATTGATGATGAAGACGTGATGGTTCGCGTTTTAAAATTGAACGAAGGCGATTATGAAATCGTCACGGTCAATAGCTCTTGGCTTGAAAGAGGCTTTCTTGATGGCGACGTGATTTTGTTCGCCGAAGACATAGAGCCGGATGACGGCGACATCGTTTTAATCGAAGACGATGGCTTGACTCGCTTAGGGGTAGCCTCTGCACCGGGCTATCTGTTAACCCTGCAAGGACCGCGACCGCTTGACCCTGGTGAAACCATCGTCGGCGTAGGTATGGGACTCGCCCGCCGTTTACGAAACCCTTAAAAATCGTAAAAAAGCGCTAAACAAAACTAACGATTCGTGATTGATGATGGAAAAACTACTTTTGCCGCATCATTGTCGCTTCGGGCTAAGGACACTCAGAAAAGAGGTTACTTGTTGCAAGTGCGGAAATATAGTTGCAATAAACATATAAATGCACTACAACAAAGAAGGTCACGCCAGTTCTGAGCCAGGTACTTGATGTTGGAATTCTATAAAAATAGCCCATTAATACATAGCTCAAGGCGGAAAAATCAACAAGAATCCCGCGAGAGTTATCAGGTCACACTCTCTCTCTTTTAGAAGCATCTCTCCGACCTAAAGGACGCTCGCTATTTGTTGGTATCTTGCACGTATAAGCCTGGAAGTGGGAAAAAACCTGGCCAAAGGATAGCTTTTTTAAGCTCGTAGAAACCATCTACGTAACGTCAGAACCACAACCAAAAACTTCCATTTCACGCTTCGTGAAACTGTCGCGTTCGGATGGCTGAAAGCAGAAATAACGGTGCCCATAAAATCGCATCTGACTCTACCCATTGACCCATCCCTTTCGGTAAGCAGAGCATTTGAAAAGGAGGCCGCCCTTGCCAATGATTGATGCCGAATTCATCGAGCAAATGGTAGTAAACTCTCCTGATGGCTTGATTGCCATTTCGCCGGAAGGAGAAATCCTGTTTTGGAATCAGGGTGCAGAAAATATCTTCGGATATTCCTCTAAAGAAGCAGTAGGCCGTCTCCTCAAAGACCTTACCGCTCCTGCGCATCGCGTTGACGAGACCCCGCAAGCCATCGAAAAGACCCTGCAAAACGGATTTACAACCTACGAATCGGTTCGGCAAAGAAAAGATGGTTTACACATAGATGTCACGACAACTATGAAAGTAGTCTATGACGCGGAGGGGAATATTCGCTTCATTGTCGTGAATAAGAAAGACACTACATCTATCAAAGTGTTGCGCGACGCAAGAATGCTTGAAGCGCGGTTCCGTGATTTGCTTGAATCTGTACCTGACGCCATCACCATCGTCAATATAGCTGGCAGAATCGTATTAATAAACAGTCAGGTTGAAAAACTATTCTCTTTCAACCGCAATGAGTTGCTCGGTAAACCCATAGAGGTTTTGATCCCGCAACGCTTCAAGACAGGAAACACAGGGTTTCGCACAGGATATTTTACGGAACCGAGGGTGCGAACAGTGGGCGCGGGACTTCAGCTGTATGGATTACGCAAAGATGGAAGCGAGTTTCCTGTGGAGATCAGTTTGAGTCCGCTTGAAACCGAAGAAGGCATTTTCGTAATGAGTGCTTTCCGCGACATCACAGACCGTAGGAAAGCGGAGGCGAAGTTTCGTGGACTGCTTGAATCGGCTCCTGATGCAATGGTGATTGTCAACAAGCAAGGCAACATTGTGCTTATCAACGCTCAGACGGAAAAGCTCTTTGGCTACAGTCGCGAGGAGTTGCTCTCTCAACCCGTTGAAACATTAATGCCTGCTCAGTTCAAATCCGGACATGTAGACTTTCGCAGAGGATATTTTGATGAACCGAAGACGCGACCGTTGGGGGCAGGACGTGAGCTGGCAGCGCAGAAAAAGGACGGCAGCACATTCCCCGCAGAAATCAGTCTCAGCCCGCTCGATACAGAGGAAGGCACTCTGGTTATGGCAGCCATTCGCGACATCAGTGAGCGCAAACTACAACAGGAGGAGATTCGCTTAAAGAATTTGGAATTGGAAGAAAAAAACCGCCGCGTCCAGGAAGCGACCCGACTCAAGAGCGAGTTTCTTGCCAATATGTCGCACGAACTGAGAACACCACTCAATGGCATCATAGGGTTTTCCGAATTTCTGATAGATGAAAAACCCGGCGCGCTCAATGCCAAACAGCGCGAATATCTCGGCGACATCTTAAATAGCGGCAAACACCTGCTTCAACTCATCAATGATGTGCTTGACCTTGCGAAAGTGGAAGCAGGTAAGATGGAGATACTGCCGGAACTTTTTTCAATTAAACAGGCAATTGATGAAGTTTGTTCGGTTATCGCGCCGACAGCAAGTAAGAAACAGACGACCATCAATCTCTCTATTCAAGCCGATGTCAAAACCGTCATGCTCGATCAGGCAAAGTTTAAGCAGGTTTTATACAACCTTCTTTCAAATGCGATTAAATTCTCTCATCCGAACACCAAAGTGGACATCAACGTCACTGTCGAAAATGAGGGGAGCCTCAAATTGCAGATTAAAGATACCGGCATAGGCATAAAGAAAGAAGATTTCAACCGTGTGTTCAAAGAGTTTGAGCAAATTGATTCCAGCATGGCGCGACTCTATGAAGGAACAGGGTTGGGGCTTGCTCTCACTAAAAAAATCGTTGGTTTACAAAATGGAACGGTTAGCGTTGAGAGTGAATTCGGCAAAGGAAGCACCTTTACGGTCTGCTTGCCGCTGACCAATGACGTGAGGATTATTCTATGACCCATCGTATTCTGGTAGTTGATGATAACCCGACAAATTTGAAGCTTGCCTGCGATGTCGTAGGGTACGAAGGGTATGAGATTTTGCGAGCCGTTGATGCAGAAAAGGCGCAGGAGATTATCACTTCTCAACCGCCCAATCTGATTTTGCTGGATATAGGATTGCCTGGAATGGACGGCTTGACGCTGACAAAAATACTCAAAGCAAATGACCTTACCAAACATATTCCAATTGTTGCGCTTACAGCTTTTGCCATGAAAGGCGACAGCCAAAAGGCTTTTGAAGCAGGATGTGACGGCTATATCTCAAAGCCTATAGATATTCACAGACTTCCGGAACAGGTTGCAGAGATTTTACGGCTAAGCGACAAACAACGTGAAGAGTCAGATCATCAATATGTAAATGTTATGGTTGTCGAAGACGAACCGACCAGTCGTAAGCTGATCTGTATGGTCCTGGAAGCGGAAGGATATCAGGTCACTCGTGCGGAAACGGCGGAAACCGCACTCCACTTTCTTAGAAGAAACCAGCCTGATGTGATTATCTTAGACCTTAAGTTACCAGACCTGGACGGTCTGGCGCTGACACGCCAACTAAAGCGAGACGCAAAGACTTCTCATATCCGCGTCATTGCAATTACTGCCAACGCTGACCGGTGGAGTCAAGAGCAGGCAATGCATGCAGGTTGTGATCTATACATTGTCAAACCCATAGACACCAGAGCCTTAATCAAACATTTAAAGAAAAATGATGCCTAGCGCTATGGAAGAATTCTATTGGCTCAAGTTCCTGGGTGAGTGTTGAAGGAAAAGTAAAGAGAGGCATTTATGAGCATACTTGTGGTTGACGATAATGAACTAAACCGCAAACTTCTGAGAGTGAGCCTTGAAGCTGAGGGGCTTTCCATACTGGAAGCAACCGATGGTATCGAAGCGCTCGAATGCTTAAAGCAGCATAAGGTCAGGGTGATTATTTCCGACATTCTGATGCCCCGTATGGATGGCTTCCGTCTCTGTTATGAGATAAGAAAAGACAGTCAATTCAAAGCCATTCCCTTCATTATGTACAGTGCCTCTTACACTTCCTCTGAAGATGAACTATTTGCTCTCAATTGTGGTGCAGATCGATTTATTAGAAAACCTTCCTCTATGAAAACCATCTTTGAGACCATCAATGAAGTAACCACAGAGGCACCGCACTCACTTGATAAAAAGATAGAGCCGGAATCGGAATCGGAAGTGATGAGAGAATACAGTGAACGGCTCGTTATAAAATTAGAAGAGAGAACTATCGAGCTGGAACAAGCCAGAAATGTGCTCGCCAAAAGCGAGGACCGCTATCGCGATCTGTTTGAGAATGCCAACGATATTATTTATACGCTTGACCTGGAAGGAAACTTTACCTCTATCAACAAGAAAGGGGAGCAAGTAACCGGCTATCTTCGTGAGGAAATCCTGCACATGAATACCACGGAGATTATCGCCCCAAACTATACTGATATTTCACGCAAAAAGCTTGATGAGAAGCTTGCTGATCCGTCGGAAACGACCATCTACGAATTAGAAATCATTTGCAAAGACCGGAGCCTGATACCTGTGGAGATCAGTTCGCGCGCCATTTATGAAGGAGGCAAAGTTGTAGGCATTCAAGGTATCGCCCGCGATATCAGCGAACGCAAGCGCCTCGAAGACCAACTCCGTCAAGCGCAAAAGATGGAATCCATCGGCAGACTGGCTGGCGGCATCGCTCACGATTTCAATAATCTGCTGACTGCCATCATCGGCTACAGCCAGTTGGCTATGCAGCATCTGGAGCTTGACGACTCTATACGAAATGAGATTTCTGAAGTTGAAAAAGCCGGCAAACGCGCCGCCGAATTGACCAGACAGCTTTTGATTTTCAGCCGCAAACAGGCGCTGCAACCGAAAATTCTCGACTTGAATCAGGGGGTCAGGGATATAAAGAAAATGCTCGATCGCTTGATTGGCGAAGACATAGAGCTTTCGACGAAACTCGCTGCTGATTTGGGCAAAGTCAAAGCTGACCCCGGACAGATTGAGCAGATCATCATGAATTTAGCGGTCAACGCGCGCGACGCCATGCCGCAAGCGGGCAAGCTGACTATTGAAACCGCCAATGTAGAATTGGATGAACACTACGCCCAAACCCATCTCGATGTGAAGCCCGGTTCTTATGTGATGCTTACCTTCAGCGATACTGGCATAGGCATGGATCTTGAGACGCAGTCGCACATCTTCGAGCCGTTTTTCACGACCAAAGAGATCGGCAAAGGAACCGGCTTGGGCTTGTCGACAGTCTATGGCATTGTCAAACAAAGTGGCGGCAATATCGAGATATATAGCGAACTCGGCAAAGGCACAGCTTTCAAAATCTATCTGCCACTGATCGAGGAGCCTTCGACGATGGAAGAAACATCGCCTCCGATTATTGAATCTTTGATCGGCACAGAGACCATTCTACTGGTTGAAGACAATGAGGTCGTTCGTCAACTGGCGCTCAAAATCCTGGAGATGAGTGGTTATACCGTATTGGAGACGACCGGTGTCGCCAACGCTTTGCAGCAATTTGAAGAAAATGCCGAAAGGATAGCTCTCATCTTAACCGATGTGATCATGCCCGTAATGAGCGGGCGCGAATTGGTACAACAATTAGCGCAAAGAGAAAGTAAAGCAAAAGTGCTCTATATGTCTGGCTACACACATAACACGATAGGTAGCCACGATATTCTGGAGGGCATGCCTTTCCTGCAAAAACCATTCACAGCAGATGCTTTACTGCGCAAGGTCAGAGAAGTATTAAACGCGGAGTAGAAAGATTATAGAAAATATTGCTTGCTATTGCCGGGCGATAAGACGCATTTTTTTTTGCACCTTATAGCCCGGTAAAATGTTTTTCAGTCATCAATTATCCAAAATTATCCAAGTCAAAAAAACTGATTTTTTTCTCAAAACTGCACTGCTTTGCATTTTTTTTGCGTCTATCTATCATGAGAGAGAAATATAAAAGGATAATTACAAATTTTGATTATGCCAAAATAAGGATTTTGATCAATCAAGCCATGTCCTCTGAGCCCCCTGCAGTACCTCCAGATGGAGAAAGCTCCGTCATTGCGGTAAAAAGCTAAAGCCGGAGATTCATCTTGTTCGCAAGGTAGTCCTGATGAATCCTCCGGCTATTTTTTCACCGTTCCTTTCATAAGTGTCAAAATAAGCGGCGCTGAAATTCACAATAAGCCTTTTGAATTTTACTTATCGCAAATTTACTGGTAATTTTCCTGTCCGCTTTTTCACGGATGGCGGTGCACAACTTGAGCAATCATTCTCAGTCGTTACAATCTTGAAGTAGAGGCAGCATTCGTGTTGCCCCAATATTTTTTTTCAGACGGAATTTCTTGATGAAGACCCTTAAATTGATTTTCCAATCTTCGCTAGGCAAAAAGTATATTATGGCTATCACCGGCCTCTTGCTTTTTCTCTTTGTGATCGTCCATATGCTCGGCAACCTACAGATTTATTTGGGCAAGGAGTTCATAAACTCTTACGCGCACTTTCTGAAATCCTCGCCCGAATTGCTATGGCCCGGTCGCATCGGGCTGCTTCTACTTGCCATTTTGCACATCATTTCCGCGATTCAACTCGCCAGAGAAAATAGCAAAGCCAGACCTGTTAGCTACGCGAGCGACAAAGTTTACGGCGCCAGCTTTGCCTCGCAAGCGATTCTCTTTAGCGGTTTGATCGTGCTGGCGTTCCTGGTTTATCACATTCTGCATTTCACCGTCGGCGTGATTCAGACGGACGCTTTAACCTACACGGAAATTTACAAAGGGGAAACCAGACACGATGTCTACAAAATGATGGTTGTGGGTTTTTCAAGTCCCTGGATTTCGATGATCTATCTGATCTGCATGGGGTTGCTTTGTCTGCATCTGAGCCACGGCGTAAGCTCCATGTTCCAATCGCTGGGCTGGAAGAAAAATGCCTTCAGAGGGGCAATTAATAATTTTGCAAGAATCTCGGCGCTGATAATTTTTCTAGGCAATTGCTCGATTCCAATCGCCATAATGTTGGGATATGTAAAATAAATAATGAGTCGAGAGTCATGACTCAGAAGTCTAGCGTCATTTGTAATGGCATCAGACTCCTGACTCCTGACTCCTGACTCCTGACTTGACGGTACCTATGAAACTAGAATCTAAAGCTCCTTCCGGTCCCCTTGGACAAAAGTGGTCGCAGTACAAACAGGACATGAAACTCGTCAATCCGGCGAACAAACGCAAGTTTGACGTGATCGTTGTCGGTTCAGGTTTGGCTGGCGCGTCGGCGTCGGCTTCGCTTGCAGAGCTTGGCTACAACGTCAAATGCTTCTGCTTTCAAGACAGTCCGCGACGCGCTCACTCGATTGCCGCGCAGGGCGGAATCAACGCGGCGAAGAATTACCGCAACGATGGCGACAGCGTCTACCGTTTGTTTTACGACACCATCAAAGGCGGCGATTTTCGCGCCCGCGAAGAAAATGTCCATCGCCTCGCTGAAGTTTCGGTCAACATTATAGACCAGTGCGTCGCGCAAGGCGTTCCGTTTGCCCGCGAATACGGCGGCTTGCTCGACAATCGCTCTTTTGGTGGCTCACAGGTTTCCCGTACTTTCTACGCACGCGGACAGACGGGGCAACAGCTTTTACTAGGCGCCTATCAAGCGCTCAGTCGCCAGATCGGTCTTGGCGCTGTGAAGATGTATCCGCGCACAGAGATGCTTGATGTCGTTTTGATTGATGGAGAAGCCAAAGGCATCATCATCAGAGATTTGATAACCGGCGAAATTTCATCGCACGGCGGCGATGCCGTCGTGCTGGCGACAGGCGGTTATGGCAACGTCTTTTATCTTTCGACCAACGCGCAAGGTTGTAACGTCACGGCGACTTTTCGCGCCTATAAAAAAGGTGCGCTCTTTGCCAATCCTTGCTATACGCAGATTCACCCGACCTGCATACCTGTAAGCGGCGACCATCAATCGAAACTCACATTGATGTCGGAATCTCTACGCAATGACGGGCGCGTTTGGGTGCCGAAAAAATCTGGTGACGCGCGCGCGCCGCAAGACATTCCCGAAGACGAACGCGATTATTTTCTGGAGCGCAAGTATCCAAGTTATGGCAATCTTGCGCCGCGCGATATTGCTTCAAGAGCCGCCAAAGAAGCTTGTGACAACGGCTTGGGCGTAGGGCCTGGCGGACGCGGTGTTTATCTGGATTTTGCGGATGCAATCAAACGTTTGGGCGAAGACAAAATCCGTGAGCGCTACGGCAACCTCTTCGATATG